>DATCXL010000227.1:0-4763 GCA_036565825.1 Mycobacteriales bacterium | reverse complement strand
GGCTGGCCGCCTCGACGATGGCCGAGCCCCAACTGGCGATGCCGGCCGAGCCGCCAGCCTCGGTGGCCATCGGGTAGGCGGTGTCCCCGATCCGCAGGTCGACGTCGTCGACACCGACCTCCAACGCGTCGGCCGCGACCTGGGTGAGCGCGGTCCAGGTGCCGGTGCCGAGGTCGGCCGCGCCGATCTCGACGGCGTAGCGGCCGCGCGTACCGACCCGGATCGTGGCGACCGACCCGGGGAACTGCAGGGCCGGGTACGTCGCGGCGGCCATCCCGGTGCCGACCAGCCAGCGACCCTCCAGCCGGGCCCGCGGGGTGGGGTCGCGCCGCGCCCATCCGAACCGGTCGGCGCCCTCACGCAGGCAACGCACCAGGTTCCGGCTGGAGAACGGCTGCCCGGTCGTGGGATGGGCCGCTGGCTCGTTGCGGATCCGGAACTCCACCGGGTCCAGGCCGCAACCGACGGCCATCTCGTCCATCGCCGACTCCAGCGCGAACATGCCCGGCGCCTCGCCCGGCGCTCGCATGATCGACGGCGTGGAGAGGTCCAGCGAGGCCAGTCGCTGGGTGGTCGCGCGGTTGTCCCCGGCGTACAGCACCGACGTCCCTCTTGTCGCATGTTCCGCGAACTCCATGAGCTTGGAGGTCTGCTCGACCGAGTCGTGCCCGATCGCGACCAGCCGTCCGTCGGCGTCGGCGCCGAGCCGGACGCGTTGGAGGGTCGGAGGCCGGTATCCGGTCAGAGCGAACGCCTGCTGGCGGGTGAGCGCGAACTTCACCGGCCGGTCGGGGACCTGCTGGGCGGCCATGGCGGCCAGTACGACGTCGGCACGCGGCATCACCTTCGACCCGAACGCGCCCCCCACGTGCGGGGAGATCACCCGCACCCGGTGGGGATCGAGGCCGAACAACGCCGCCAGGGTGTCCCTGACCAGGTGCGCCGCCTGGGTGGACAACCACAGGGTGAGTCCCTCGACGGTCCATCTGGCGATGGTGGTGTGTGGCTCCATCGAGTTGTGGTGGTACCTGGGCGTCGTGTAGGTCGCGTCCAGGCTCACCGTTGCCGAGGCCAGTGCGGCGTCGAGGTCCCCGCGTGCGGTCTCCATGGGGAACTGGGGAAGCCGGTCCTTCGGCCTGCGCAGGTCCTGCCGGTCCTGTCGGTCCGGCCGCAGCATCACGTCGTGCGCCCGTTGCTGGTAGTCCACCCGCACCAGGCCTGCGGCGTGCCGGGCGATCTCGGAGGTCTCCGCGACGACCCCGCCGACGATCTGGCCGCGGAAGGAGATCTGGTCGCACTGGAGGATGGCCAGTTCACCGTTGTCGGTGGACTCCAGTCGCGCGGCGTTGTCATGGGTGAGCACGGCCAGCACGCCAGGCTCGGCGACTGCCCCGGTGGTGTCCATACCGGTGATCCGCCCGGTGACCACAGTGGACTGCACCGGGTACAGGTAGGCCGGGCGTTCCACCGGGTGTTCGAAGGTGTACCTGGCCGCCCCCCGCACCTTGTCGGGTCCGTCGAGCCGGTCCATCGGCGTGCCCATGGCCCGCGGCGTGATCGTCATCCCGCCTCCGCCGCGTCGAGCAGGTCGAGCAGGGTGCGTGCGATGACGTTGCGGGCGAGCGGCACCTTGAACGCGTTACCGGCCAGCGGCTCGGCGTCGGCGAGTTCGGCGTCGGCGGCGGCGCGGAAGCGCTGCTTGGTCGCCGGCTCGCCGCGCAGGAACTCCTCGGCCCTTCTGGCCCGCCACGGCTTGTGCGCCACCCCGCCGAGGGCGATCCGCACGTCCCGAACGACCCCGTCGGCGACGTCGAGTGCAGCGGCCACCGAGACCAGTGCGAACGCGTAGGACGCGCGGTCACGCACCTTGCGGTACCGCGAGGTGGTCGCGAACGTCAGCGGCGGAAGCTCCACCGAGGTGATCAGCTCGCCCCGCCCGAGCACGGTGTCGCGCTCGGGTTCGGTGCCGGGCAGCCGGTGCAGATCGGTTAGCGGGATGGCCCGCTCGCCGTCGGGTCCCCGGGTGTGTACCACCGCGTCGAGCGCGGCCAGCGCGACCGCCAGGTCCGACGGGTGGGTGGCGACACACTCCGGCGAGGCGCCAAGAATCGCCAGTTCACGCTGGTAGCCGTCCCGCGCCGAGCAGCCCGCTCCGGGTTCCCGCTTGTTACACGGGGTGGTCACGTTCTGGAAGTAGGCACAGCGGGTGCGCTGCAACAGGTTGCCGGCCGTGGTGGCGACGTTGCGCAACTGGCCCGACGCGCCGGAGAGCAACGCCTGGGAGAGCACCGGAAAGCGGCGCCGGATCATCGGGTCGGCGGCCAGGTCGCTGTTGGGTACGGCCGCGCCGATCCGCACCGTGCCGTCGGGCAGTTCCTCGATCCGCCTGGAGGTCAGCCGCCGCACGTCGACCAGCAGGTCCGGTGTTGCCACCTCCAGTTTCATCAGGTCCACCAGGTTCGTCCCGCCGGCGAGAAAGGCCCCGTTGGGCGCGTCGGCGACCATCGTGACCGCGCTGGACACGTCCTCGACGCGCTCGTAGCGGAACGGCCTCATCGCGACGCCACCGCACTGATCGCCGACACGATGTTCACGTAGGCCGCGCAGCGGCACAGGTTTCCGCTCATCCGTTCACGGATCTCGTCGGTGTCCAACCGGCCGTCCGGGCCCAACGGGCCGCCCGCGTCCGGGTCGTCGCGCAGAACGCTCGGCCAGCCCGCCTCGACCTCGCGCAGCATCCCCACCGCCGAGACGATCTGGCCCGGCGTGCAGTAGCCGCACTGGAACGCGTCGTGCTCGACGAAGGCGCGCTGCACGGGATGTAGGTCGCCGTTGGCCTGCCCACCTGCGGCGAGCCCGGCGGCGGTCACGATCTCCGCACCGTCGTGGGCCACGGCCAGAGCCAGGCAACTGATCGCCCGCCGGCCGTCGAGTAGGACGGTGCAGGCGCCGCACTGCCCGTGGTCGCATCCCTTCTTCGGGCTGGTGATGCCGAGCCGCTCGCGTAGTGCGTCGAGCAACGTGGTCCGGATGTCCACCGCGAGTTGACGGTCCGTGCCGTCCACCCGAATCGTGATCTCGGCGTCGATGACGTCCCCCTGACCTACCCGGCACCTGATTGGCGGGTGGATCTCCCGTCCGGCGGGCACGGTATCCCGGCCCTGTCATCTGGCGTGGATGGCGCGCCACGGAGCGGTGACACGGTGTGCATTGCGCTGTTTTGTGGGATGCGGCGTGGGTAGTCACGTCAACAGGTGGTTCTCCGGAACGGGAGGAGGCATCCGTCAATGCCGATCATGACCAGGCAGGGCAGGGTCAGGCAGGACGAACTGCCGAGCACGATCGCGCGTTCGGACGCCAGGGCCATACGGACCTTCGCCGAGGCCCACGACTCGGCGCTCGAACAGTACGGCGAGGAGGCGCGGGCGCACCGGGTGGCCTACGCCGCGCTGAAGCACACCCACGAGAAGATAGGCGACCACTGGCAGCCCAAGGCGGGACGCCGCCGTGGCCCGTCCGACCAGCGCGCGGCGGGTCCACGCAACGTGCCCGGCCGCACCGCCGGTGGGGTGGACGCCAACGCCCCCAAGGAGCACCTCTACCAGGTGGCGAAGCGGCTGGACGTCCCCGGCCGGTCCCGGATGTCCAAGCCCCAACTCGTCCGTGCCATCGAGAAGGCGAACACCCGCGCCACCGCCGCCTCCCGAAGGCGGGGTTAGCCGGTTGGTTCCGGGACCTTGCCGGGACCTTGCCGGGACCTTGCCGGGGCGGAGCCCCGGCTCCTTCGCACGCGTCGGATCACAGCGAACGCAGGGCGGGGAGTAGTTCGCGCTCGGCCCAGCCGATGAACTGCTCCTGCCGGTCGGCGCCGATCTGCAGCAGGGCGACCTCGGTGAACCCGGCGTCCAGATACCGCCTGACCGCCTGTACGTGTTCGTCGACCTCCGGCCCGCAGGGGATCTGTTCGGCGACCTGTTCGGGGGTGACGATCCGGGTGGCTCCGTCGAATGAGGACGGACCGGGCAGGTCCGCGTTGACCTTCCAGCCCAGACCGAACCAGCGGAACTGCTGGTGGGCCCGCCGCACCGCGGAGTCCCGGTCGGTGTCGTAGGCGAGAATGACCTGCCCGACCCTGGGTTTGCCGGCCCCGCCTGCCGCGTCGAACATCCGTCCGAGTTCCGGCTCGGGTTCCGTGGCGATCATGATGTCGGCCAACACGCCGGCGAGCCGGCACGATTCTGGACCCGACACCGCGACGCCGATTGGCACCGGGGCGTCGGGCAGGTCCCACAGCCGTGCCGACTCGATGTCGAAGTACCGGCCACGGTGGTTCACTGTTTGCCCGTCCAGCAGGCCGATGATCACCTCGATGGCCTCGCCGAGCATCTGGTGGCGGACCCCGACCGCGGGCCATCCCCTGCCCACGACATGCTCGTTGAGGTTCTCTCCGGCACCCAGACCGAGCCGGAACCGTCCACCCGACAGGATCTGCACCGTCGCGGCCTTCTGCGCCACGACCGCCGGGTGGTACCGCATGGTCGGGCAGGTCACGTAACTCATCAGCCCGATCCGTTCGGTGGCCTGCGCGGCAGCACCCAGGATCGACCAGGCATAACCGGAGTGGCCCTGTTCAGCCAGCCACGGCTGGTAGTGGTCACTGATGACGGAGAAGTCGAACCCGGCGTCCTCGGCCAACCCGACGTCCCGCACGAGCTGGATCGGGCCCGCCTGCTCACACATCATCGTGTACCCGAACGACACCA
>DATCXL010000213.1:0-4521 GCA_036565825.1 Mycobacteriales bacterium | reverse complement strand
TCTGGCGGGCACGATGTCAGCATCACCGTGCCGCCAGAACCGGTCGGGTCTACTACTGCTCGCGCGACTTGTACGGCGGGGCGACGATCACGATCAGGGTGAGGTCCTCGGTGATGTCGACCCACTGGTGCTTCTCGTTGGCCGGTACGAACACGACAGATCCGGGACCGGCCTGCGCCCGGCCGCTGTCGGCCACCATCGTGGCCCGGCCGGTCTGCACCACGTAGATCTCGTCTTCCAGGTGGGGTCGCTGGTCGTCCAGTCCGCCGGCCGGGATCGAGTAGGTGCCGATGCTCAGGTCAGAACCGCGCAGGTGCTCGATCCAGTGGTTTGGCTCTTCCTTGGGCGGTGTGTAGACGCCGGCACCCTCGATGAGCTGCATGCGTCGCCTCCTTGTCACTATCCGATGTGGTCAGACACCGGGGATACCCGGTGCCGGGCATGGAGTGGTGGCGGCGTTGCCCGCCGCCCGGATCGGGGTTGGTCTCGGATGGGTCGACTGGTCCACCGGGGTGGGGCGCCGATCATCGGACCGGAGCCACCTCCTCTATGTAGGACACACCTGTCGATCCGGCGTCGTCGAACCTTCGCCAGTGTTCGGCCAGCCGTACCCGACCGTCGTCGAGTACGTGCGGGGTGCTGGTACACGATCCGGCCACCACGGTGCCGCCGTCGAGCAGTTGGCAGTAGGCCAGGTGCAGGGTCCCGTCCTCGTCGCAGGTGCCGACCAGGTTGCCGCGCAGCACCTTACCGCCGGTGAACTCCGCCCACACCTGGTCGCCGCGCTGGTGGTAGTGGCCCTGCGGCCCCACCCCACCGGAGTCAGCCGTCTCGCTGGCCGAGGACCGGAACACCCTGCCGTCGTAGTCGATCACGCGTGTCCTCCCAACCCGTCAACCCCAGACCGTGCTGAGGTGCTCATCGCGGATGTCGAAGATCTGTCGCTCGAACAGCGAGTTGATGATCACCGCACTGCGCATCGGAAGCAGGCTCAGGTTCGCGTCGGTGAGGCCGTGGGTGTACCGGGCGCGGTTCTGCGCGTAGATCTTGTGCTTACCGGTTCCCTTCCACCGGACGGAGAAGTCATCCTCGATGATCAGGTCACCGAAGTCGTCGAGTTCCACCCGGGCCAGCAGTTCCGGGCCGAACGGCAGCGTCGACGGCCGGCGGCCGGTCGCGCACACCATCCGCCGGACCACGTGCGTCTCCTCACCACGGGCCGACCGGCAGGTCAGTCGAACTCCGCCGCCGTCCGGTTCGACCCTGGCCACGTCACGGCCGGGCAGCATGGTCAGCGGGAAGCGTCCGGTGCGCAGCAGTTCCTCGTAGTTGAGCTGGTAGAGCGCCCGCAGCGTGGCGGCCGACACCCCGTCGCTGGTCAAGACCTGGCTGTCCACGATGTCGCGCCGGGTGTCCTTGGCCAGGTGCTGGAAGAACTGGGCGTAGGCGGGCCGGTAGAACTCGTTGGCCGACGGCGAGTCGTCGAGCGGCGCGAACCACTGCCGGCGCCCGAACCACAGCACGTCCACAAAGCCGTGGTGCATCAGTTCCATCACACACTCGGCACCGGTCTGACCACCACCGATCACCGCGATCGACGCGTTCCGATCAGCCTCGTCGGGTCCTCCTCCGGGTTTTTCCAGCCACTCGATGAGGTCGTCCACCACGATCCGCCGGTCATCCTCCACTCCGGACAGTCCGGCCGGGACGAAGGGCTCCGTACCCAGCCCGAGCACCAGGTTGTCCGCCCTGGCCACCGCACGCCCCTGGCTGTGTACCTCGAACCCGTCGTCGAAGGTGACCTCGTCGATCTCGGTGCCGTAGTGCACGTTTCCCATCCGCTCGCTGGCCCAGGCCAGGTACTGCACGAACTCCAGTCGCGGTATCGACTCGTGCTGCGCGTTGAGGAAGGCGAAGACGCGACCGTTTGACACCAGGTAGTTGAGGAACGACAGTGGGTGGGTCGGGTCGACCAGGGAAACCAGGTCCTTGATCCAGGATGTCTGCATCCGCACCCCGGAGTAGAGCAGCCCACGGTGCCAGGACGCGAACGGCTGTCGTTCGAACAGCCCGACCTTGTGCGGCCCGGCAGCGCCGAACAGAGCGGCCAGGCTCAGGTTCGCCGGTCCCGCGCCGATACCGATCGTGTGGAAGGTGGGCACATTGACGGTCGCAGATGCGGGTCCGTTGGTCGCCATCTGGGTTCTCCTCGGGCAAGCCTCGTGCTCGAACGTGGTGGCGTGCGGCCCGATCACCAGCCAAAGGCGGTGGCAGGACCGCACTGGTCACCCGGCACCGCGGATCACGGCGGCCCGGTCCCGGTCTCAGGTGCTGCGCGCCGGGGTGCGCCGTCGGGTCGGGGGATCTGTGTGCAGCAGCGCGGCCAGTTGGTCCGCCGCCCGCGCACTGGCGGCCAACGCGAGCTTGGCCGAGCCACCGCTGCCCCCGGTGAAGGTGAAGATCCGCCCCGGCGGTCCGGGAACCTCGCGCAGCCGCAGGCCGGCCGGCTCGGTGTAGCAGTCGGCACCGGCGACGACCCGCAGCAACCGCCCCAGACGCAGACCGGGAAGCCGCTGCTCGGCCAGTTCGGTCGCCCGGCACTGCGCGTCCAGATCCGGTTGTGGACTGTCCGGGGCGATGTCGAACCGGTGCACCGGGATCCCGAGCAGGACCTGCCCGTTGACCCGACCGCGTCCGTACAGGCCACTGGTGTCATCGACGAACGCCGGCGGCGGGGGACCGAACGCCTCGTACACGCCGTACTGGACCAGCTTCACCCGGTACCCCTCGTCCGGTAACCCGCTGTTCCGCAGCAGCCGTGCGGTCCATCGGCCGACCGCCACCACGACCGCGTCGAAGCGGTGGGCTCTGGTACTGGTCCGCACCGTCACACCGCCGTCGGGTTCGCACCAGAGTTCGGTGACCGGTTCTCGCCGCACCGGCACACCACGGTTGACCAGGTCGTCCAGAATCCGCCCGCGCAGCGAGTCGGGTGAGATGTTCCCGGCCAGTGTCTCGACCACACCGAGGCTGCCCTCGGGCAGGCCGCACCAGCCGTACTCGGCGGCAAGGCCGGCGGCATCCCGCACCGATATCCCGGCCGTGCCGACCCGGTCGGTAGCTCCAGCCGACCCAGCCAACCCGGCCGATTCGGCCAACCCGGTTGCCGCCGCGATCGCCGGGTGGTCCGAGGGGGACACCAGGTAGACCGACCCGATCGGGCGGTACTCCGACCACGCCCGCAGGGTCGGATTGGCCAGTAACTCGGCCAGGCTCTCGGTGGCCAGCGCGCGGCTGGCCGGGTCGGTCTCGAAGGTGCGGACCAGCCCGCCGGACACCCCGGTGGCGTCACCGTGTGGAGCGGGTGCGCCGAGCAGTTCGATGCGCCGGTCGGGGTCCTTCATGGCCAGTCTCCAGGCCAGCAGACTGCCGGCGATGCCCGCGCCGACAACGCCGATCCGCGGGGTGGTCATGACCGATCCCGGGCCACCCCGCCCGCCGCCCCTCCTCCGTCCTGCCCGGTGAGCACGTCCAGCACTGCCGCCGCCGGCCCACCGCGGTCGGCCAGCGCGGGCAGCAGGCATCGCACGGCCACCGCCGGATCGAAGTTGGCGAACCGCAGCGCCTGTCTGGCGCGCAGCGCGTTCTGCTCGGCCAACACCGCGGGCAGGGGCTTGGCGGTACCACGGCGTAGTTCGGTGATCCAGTCCCGGAACGCCCGGTACCCGTCCTGGGTGAAGTCGCTCTCGTAGTGGTCCGGCCGGTCCCAGCACAGGTACAGGCGCACCACCGCGGGATCCTCGTCGCCGAAGAACTCGTGTGCCCAGATCGCGTGGTTGCGGCTGGTGGAGAACTTCAGCCCGTCCAGCCGGTAGAACTCGTTCACCACCAGTCCACCCAGCCTGGCGCCGGGCAGTTTCACCGCGGCGTACAGCGCCGGGAAGAGCACGGCGAAGTAGAACGCGTTGTCGATGCCGAGGAAGTGCCAGATCCGGTCCACCTCGCAGAACGCCCGCAGGTAGGCCTCGGTGTCAGCCACCTGGGGGTCGACGTGCCGGGCCACCGCGTACAGGTAGCCCAGGCCCATCTCCACCCACACGTCGACCTGCTGCCCGCCGAAGGCGGGCACGGCGATTCCCCAGTCAGTCGGGTAGGCCAGTGGAACGTCGGGCAGTCCGTGGGTCAGGTAGTACCCGAGCAGGGACCGCACCCGTTCGGGCAGCACCGCCCGGGACCAGACCTCACACAGGTGGTCGCGGTAGTCCTCCAGTCGCAGCACCGGAATCTGCACCGACACCGGAGTGGGCGCCGATCCGCACGTCGCGCACCGCGGGTCCACCAGGTTCGCGGCGGTGACGAAGGCACCGCACCCCTCGCAGGTCCCCCCGCCGGACCCCTGCCCGCACACTGGGCAGCGGCCGGTCACGTAGGCGTAGGGCAGGGCCTGGCCACACGATTCGCACCGACCCAATGTCACCTGCTGCATCGACGCGGCCTTGGTCTCGACCAGTTCGGTGACCA
>DATCXL010000209.1:0-2891 GCA_036565825.1 Mycobacteriales bacterium | reverse complement strand
TCCGCCGAGCTCACCGCCGAGGCGAATTTGGGGTCCTCGGCGTACAGCGCTCGCTCGATCTGTTCGAGCAGGCGCTGTTCGTGCTCTGAGAGCGGCACGGCGCTCCTCCCAGCAATGCGCTCACTGCGAGTCGTCCTCGCGGCGGTCACGGATCAGCAACCGGGGCACGGTCACCTACTCTGAGGATACGAGCCCGGGGGCGGAGGGGAAAGACGAACCCTCAACCAGTCAGGTTTACCCGATCGAACCGAGCATGGCCAACATGAGCATCACGGTTGGTGCGCCGCCCCGGGGAGCATCCGGCACGACTGAGCGGTTGCTTCCAGGCCCTCGCCGGGGCGCAGGCCCGGCTCCGGGTTCCGCCGCAGGGGGCGTGGTGGTGTGTTGCCTTCTGTGGGGGAGCTTTGCACCACCCACCCCCCTCAAACCCTCTGACCCGCGGGACGACCGGCAGAACCAACCCGCGAACGGCGATCCGACACCAGCGTCGCAGGTCTGACGGCGCCGGCACCGAATCGACGGGTGGCCTGGTCCACCGCCCGGTCGGCGTCCTTCCAGCCATGCTCCCGCGCCCCCAGTCGCAGTTGTTCTGGCGCCTTCTCGGCAGAGAGCAGGCCCTCGGCACGCACGCCGACCAACCGGATCCGGGCCTGGCCCAGACGTAGTGCGACGAAGAGATCACGGGCGGTCTCGTACACCTCCTGGCTGACATCGGTGGGCACGTCCAGGGTTCGGCAACGGGTGATCGTGGTGAAGTCGGCGAACCGCACCTTGATGCTCACCGTGCGGGCGTGCAGGCCGCCGGCCCGCAACCGGGTCGCCGTCCTGTCCGCGAGTCGAAGGAGTTCCCGGCGGATCACCCGATCGTCGTGCACATCTGTGTCGAACGTCTCCTCCGCCCCGATTGATCCGTCCGGTCCGTCAGGAGTGACCCGCCGTGGGTCACGGCCCCACGCCAACGCGTGCAGATGTTCACCGACCGCCCGGCCCACGGTGTGTCGCAGCGTGGACACCGGAGCGTTAGCCAGATCGCCGACCGTCCGTAGTCCCAACGTGGCGAGCCTCTCGCCGGTGCGTTCGCCAACACCCCACAGCGCGAATATCGGCAGCGGGTGTAGGAACGCCAGTACGTCGGGGGGTGGGACCACCAACAGGCCATCCGGCTTGCAGCAGGTCGACGCGAGCTTGGCCACGAACTTCGTTGATGCCACACCCACCGAACAGGTGATGCCGTGTTGGTCCGCCACCTGGGCCCGGATCCACTCGCCGACCGACGCCGGTGGGCCGAGTCGACGGACCGCACCGGCCACGTCCAGGAATGCCTCGTCCAACGAAAGAGGCTGCACCAACGGTGTCACAGACCGGAAGATGTCCATAACGCCCCGCGATACCGCGGCGTAGCTGGCCATGTCGGGTGGTACGACGGCTGCCTGCGGACACAACCGGCGGGCCCGACCCATCGGCATGGCGCTACGAACGCCATGGGTCCGTGCGTCGTAGCTGGCCGAACAGACCACACCCCGCGGTCCGGTCCCGCCAACGATCAGCGGACGATCCCGCAGTTCCGGTCGTCGCAGTGCCTCCACACTCGCGTAGAAGGCGTCCATGTCCACATGCAGGATCGGACATGCCGCATCGTCCGGGTTCGGATCACCGGGCGCACCGGACCGAACCGTCCGGCGCGGGAGCTGCTGACTGCGACCCACCCGTTCCTCCCGCCTGGTGCACCAACGACATCGAACAGACGTTCGAGTCGGAGGCTACCCGATCGGGGCCCGGCATCCGGGTCATCGGACCGAGCAGTGGGACGCCCGTTGACCCACCGGCCGGGCCGACCAACACGATGGAACCGCGGAAGCCTCATTCGATCGGGACGGTCCCGGCGTCGGTGCGGGTGAACCCGGCGAGCACGTGCAGGTGGGTGGCGATGTCCCGATAGGGGGTAAGGGCCGCAGCGGTCAGTTCCAGGTCGCGCAGTGCCTCCACCGCCCCGGCCGCCCCGTCGAGTACGGCGCCAGGCACCAGGTCAGCGACCACCCCGGCACCGTGCAGTCGCTCCACCGTCAGTCCGGCGGCGGACAACAGGGCGACCAGACCCGCGGTGTCGAACCGGCGGCGCAGGCCGTCACCGTCACCCCATCGGCCGGCCGGGTCGGTAAGCGCACGCAGCGCCTCATCGGGACGTCCACCCAGCGCCCGGGCGACCACTGTGGCGACGCGGTTGGCGGTGAGCACACTGAGCCGGCCGGTTGGCGACATGGATGCCACCAGGGTGGCAACAGCGGCGTCCGGATCATCGACGACCTCAAGCAGACGGTGGCACAGCACCAGGTCGAACCGCCGCGGCGCCACCGCGTCGGTGAGTTGGTCCACGTCGCCCTGGATGCCGGTGACCCGGCCGGCCACGCCTGCCTCCCCGGCCCGGCGTTCGAGAGTGGCCAAGGCGTCGGCGCTGGGATCGACAACGGTGACCGCATGGCCCAGTTCGGCCAGAGGCACGGCGAACACACCACTGCCACCACCGACATCGAGCACGGTCAGGGGGCCACCGGAGGCACCCTCGCCACCGGTCCGCCGGTCCAGCTCACCCCGGAGCACCGACCACACGATCGCGGTACGTGGCGCCGTGTGCGCGTGTACGCGGTCCGTCACAAGCCCTCTCCTCACCTGCCACGGCATTGCGGCAGGAGACTCTCACCAAACGGGAGAATCGGGCGCCTGACGCGGCCGACGGGCAGCCGTCACGGTAGCGTGCCCACGGTCGGAGCAACCAGAACAGGGTCTGTGCCGGTGCCTGTGATTCAACTGGCCCGAGACCGTCCGGACACCAGGCGGGGAGCCAGACCCAGGGTGGTCTCCACCACGGCCAGGAAAGTCCCGACGTCGGCCGC
>DATCXL010000204.1:0-10247 GCA_036565825.1 Mycobacteriales bacterium | reverse complement strand
CGGAGAGCTCGAACCGTGAGGACGTCGCAAGGCCGAAGTCCGCGAAGTAGAGGCGCTGCCCGTCGGTGAGAATATTCCTGAAATGCGCGTCGAAGTGCAGCAACCCGTTCGAGTTCATGAAGGCGACGTCGGTTCGCAGGGCCTGCTCCACCATCGCGCATGCCGATTCCACGGCGTGGTCACCGCTGGCGGGCTGCGTGGTCAGCCACTCGTGCAGGTTCTGCGGAATGTACTCGCAGAACAGTACGAGGCTGGCCGACGCCCGCGCGATCGCCTCCAGTCGCTCGCGCACCGCTGACGAACCATCCCAGTACGCGACCATACGTGCGAGCTCCGCCCCTTCCTCGGGCGTGGATGGTGGAGGTGGTGGCTCTGCCAGCACCCGCCAGTGGTACATCAGCGGAAAGCTCTCGCACCGTTTCCCGAGTACCCAGTTGGTCGTCATGACGTGTGCGGCAAGCTCACGCCATGCGCCGCCCCCCGCCGAGCCCACGCCGTAGTGACAGAGTGTGGGGAGCCCGAACATGTTGGCCGTGGACATGACGTTCTCTGGGCGTCTTTCCAGGTCAGTGAGCGGAACCCGCTTCGCGAAGACCGGTGTGCCGTCGACGTGTAACAGAACCGCCCTTCCGCCGATTCCGGCACTGATCAGCGGAGCCTCGTCGACGAGCCTGCCGAGCCGTCGGTCACTGATCAATGCCAGGGCGGTGGAGACCTCGCCGTGGCCGGCAACACGTGCGGCGTGAGACACGCCAGAACGATCCGGCGGCAATCCCAATGAAGACGCACCTCTCGGTTTCGCGCTTCTGTTGCGATGGTCAGTCTACCTGTGTCGGACGAAGTGATCATCCGGGGCACGGAGGCACGGAGACCGCGTCATGGGAGCCTCGGAAACTGGGAAATCCGGCCAGGACGAAGGTGTTCAGCAGTCACCGGTCGAGGGGTGCGGCAGGTGTGCGACAGTTTGCCGGGCCGCCGACCGGCTCAGGTTCCAACTCCGCCAGTCGTCGCGGTCCTGGTTCAGCCGGTCGGCCAGATCAGACAGCACGCACAACCGCAACGGTTCGGGCAGTCGGGCCAGCGCCGGTGCGGCGTCGGCGGACAGACCGGACAGGTAGTACCGGTCGATGTCGCCGGTCTGCTGCCACCTGGCGATATTGTGCTCGGCCACGAACCGGTCCGGGTTCAGCGCCGCCAAGGCCAGGACGGCCACAACGGCGCTGGCCACGATCGCGGTGGGCAGCCAGGCGCCTCGTAACCGCGCACCCGCCACGATCAACAACAGGTAGACCAGGCCGAGCCACAGTTCGCAGACCTCGACGAACAGGCGGAGCACGGTGAATCCGTAGGCCTGCTGGTAGGCCCACATCCGGGTCAGCGCGGAGGCGACGATGACCAACGTGAGGAATGCCAGTGCGCCGAGCAGGCCGCGTAGCCAGGCGCGGTCGAGGGGGGTCGACGCCGGCGCCCACCGGATCACCGCGGCGATGACGGCCAATGTCAACACAGAGACCCAAATGTGGAGGTGAGCGGTGTGGTGGGCGCCGACGGGGTCGGCTGGTTCGGTCGGTTCGGTCGCTTCGGTTGGTCAGCGGTGTCGGTCAAGAACCTCTCCGGGGGTGTGAGGTATCGGCTCCCGACCGGCGTCGGGAGTTCGGCGGTGAGTTGAGTTGAGTTGGGCTGGCTAGCTGGAATTCGTCGGCAGGGTTACCCGAATGTGGCAGCCCGGGTTCCCGGCCCGGCCCTCACCGCTCGCGGTCGGTTCGGCCTTCGGTTCGACCACGGCGATAGTCCCGCCGTGCAGGTCGACCGCCCAGCGGGCGATGGCCAGCCCCAGGCCGGTGCCGCCCCCACTGGCCCGTTCTCCCCGGGTGAACCGCTCGAAGACACGATCCCGTTCCGCCGGCGGTATGCCCGGCCCCCTGTCGCGGACCTCGATCATCAGGTTCCCGGCGGTCGCGAAGACACACACCAGCACCTCGGACCCCGAAGGGCTGTGCCGGGCGGCGTTGTCAAGCAGGTTCACCACGACCTGGTGCAACCGCCCACGGTCGGCGAACACGGTCGCGTCGGGTGGGTCGACCTTCGTGGCGAACCGCACGCCCCGCCCGACGACCTCGGCTGTCACCGTCGCCTCGGCGACCACCTCGGCCAGCAGTGGGGCCACCTCAAAGACCTGCCGTCGCAGCGGCAACGCGCCCGCGTCGATGCGTGACAGGTCAAGCAGTTCGGTGACCAACCGGCCGAGCCGTTCGGCCTGGGTGAGCGCGGTGTGCATGGTGGTCGAGTCGGGTTCGGTCACCCCGTCGACGACGTTCTCCAGGACGGCCCGCAGTGCTGTTATCGGGGTGCGTAACTCGTGTGACACGTTGGCGATCAACTCTCGGCGCTGTTGGTCGGCCGCGGCCAGGTCGGCCGCCATCCGGTTGAAGGCCCTGGCCAGTTCTCCCACCTCGTCGCGGCCGGTCGCCCGTACCCGGCGGGTGTAGTCACCGTTGGCCATCGCGCGGGTGGCCGCGGTCATCTCCCGTAGCGGCCTGGTCATCCCGTGCGCCAGGACCTGTGAGGCGACCAGTGCGAGTCCGATGGCCGTCACCGAGGTCCTGGGTGGTATCCACCCGATCTGGTGCCAGAAGAACACCAGCCCGGTGGTACCGGAGGCGACCAGCAGGGCGCCCAGTTTGAGCTTGATCGACCGGAGCGGGTCCAACGGTCGGGGGAGCAGTTCCAACGTCGCCGCGATGCGGGTCGGCACACTCACCGTGGCACCTCGAGGGCGTAACCGACGCCGTGCACGGTTCGAATGAGGTCGGCCCCGAGTTTGCGGCGCAGGGCCCTGATGTGACTGTCCACCGTGCGGGTGCCGGAGGTGTCGGCCCATCCCCACACCTCGGTGAGCAGACGGTCCCGCGGCAGTACCGCGCGTGGCCGCGCCGCCAGATGGGCCAACAACTCGAACTCGGTCGGGGTGAGGTGCACCTCGGCGCCGGCCCGGAACACCCGACGCTCGACCGGGTCTATCCGCAGGTCACCCAGGGTGATTCGGGCATCGTCACGTTCGGTCGGTGGCTGCGCGGCGCGGTCGACCCGGCGGAGCAGCGCGTGCACCCGGGCGGCCAGTTCCCGGATCGAGAACGGCTTGGTGACGTAGTCGTCCGCGCCGACGGCAAGACCGAGTAACAGATCCAACTCGTCGTCACGGGCGGTCAGCATGAGAACCGGTACCGCTCGTTCCGCCTGGATGCGTCGACACACCTCCAGTCCGTCGAAGCCGGGCAGATCACGTCCAGCACGACCAGGTCTGGGCGGGCGGTGGTGGCGGTGGCCACCGCGGTGGGCCCGTCATGCGCCAGGTCCACCGTGAATCCCTCGGCGCGCAGTCGCACCGCGACCGATTCGGCGATCGTGCGTTCGTCCTCGACCACCAACACCCTGCGCCGCACCTCGTCCGTCCGCATGCCCTCGACCTTAGGCACCGGTTGTGCGGGTAGACCCGGGACGATGTGAAGGTTGTGTGCAGAAGCCCAGGTTCCATGTTGGATGCTCCACCCACAGCATGACGCATGAGTACGCGCGCATGGCTGAAGCGGCGGCCGCGTGGTGGTGCCGAAATCGTGTCGCGGGTCAACAGGATCCGGATGGATTGGCCACGGGGGATGCCACGGCACGACATCCGATGGTGTTCCCTGACCACCGACAGCCGCACTGCGGGAGCCGGCCCCCAGCCGACGACCCCGCTGGTGGGCTGGTCGACCCACTGTTCTTCGGCGTCTGCCACCTGGCGCCGCACCTGGCCACGCCAGGCTCACCGCCCCGCTCGAGACGGACCTCACCAACGATGCCGCTGTCGCGCCGGACGATGCCGCGGACGCCGCCGACAACGCCGGACGCGGTGCGGAGGACGCCAGGAGGCGGCGGCTACAGCCTCGGTGCGCATGCCTCGGCCGACGAGTTGGTGGGTATCACCGCGAAGGTCGACGCCGGCGAGGTCATGCTCGTGCACGGTGAGCCGTCCGGACAGGATGACCTGCGCGCACGACTGTCCCTGCGCCGCCAACCTACCGCCGACACTCTGGAGTGGACGGCCCCGACCCGGTGCCGCACCGGGGGCGGGTGACGAGGTCCAAACCGGGACGTCCAGAGGGACGTCCAGAGGGACGTCCAGCTCATGCCGGAACGGTGGCATGGGCGCCCAGGTCGATGATCCCGTCGAGTTGGTCGAGGTTGTCCGGTCGGTGTAGGACGACCAGGAACGCTGCGTCGGGCGCCAGTACGGGTAGTCCGGCCAGCACCCGGCGTTCGGCGGTGACGTCCAGGGCCGAGGTGGCCTCGTCGAGCAGCAGCACACTCGGCCGGTTGCGGATCGCCCGGGCCAGGTTCACCAACTGGCGCTGTCCCAGGCTCAGCCGCTCGACCCGGGTGTCCGGTGTCGGTGCGTCGATGCCAGCGGCGGTGAACACGTCGGTGACACACCGCAGATCGCCGTCGTGGAACGGGTCGACGAACTCGCCGACGGTCAGCGACAGTTCGGGGATCGTACCGGCCACCAGGCTCACCGCACGGCGGGTCGCGGCCCCGAACGGCTGCGGGTGCCGACCCCGGATGTGCACACTGCCACCACCGGGCGCCCTGACCCCCACCAGGGTGTCGAGCAGGGTGCTCTTGCCCGTCCCCGACGGGCCCACCACCGCGATCGCCGACGAACTGTCCACCGTGAGGTCCACGTCGGCGGCGAGCGCCCGCCCGTCCTCGGTCTGTACCGCAAGTCCCTGGACGACCAGCGGCTGTCCGGACACCGGGTCGTCGCGGTCGAACCGCTTGTCGTGGTTGGACAGATCGGGTGGGGCGGGTGCGTCCTCGTCGCCCAGCAACGACTCGTACCACTGTCGGGGCCGGTCCTCCACTGCCAGCAGTGCTTTCCGGCTCGGTAGGGCCGGCCTGCCCAGCAGGCTCCCCAACCGACCGAACTGACCGAACAACGTGTTGGCCCGCTGGAGATGTTCGACCAGCACGCCGAGTTCACCGGTCAGGTTGTAGGTCACGAAGACCAGCAGGCCGGCACCGAGTACGGCGGCCGACGGTAGCGCGACGGTGCCCCACACCGCACCCAACAGCAGGAGCAGACCGAAGCCCTCCACGCTGGAGAGCAGGCGCACCGCGGCCATCTCGGTCGTGTTCAGTACCGCGGCCTGTAGTGCCGCCAGATCGTCGAACCGGGCCGACAACGCGCCCCGGATCACCGGGGAGAGCCGGTAACCGCGCGCCCCGAGTGCGGCCGTACCGAAGTTCGTCAGCGGTGCGCGGACCGCCGCGCTCAGAGCGGTCGACCGCTGTAGCACCTCGATGGCCCGTCGCAGCAGGAACCCGCCTCCCACCAGTACCGGGACGACGACCACGGCCGAGACCGGTGCGCCGACGGCCACGACGAGACAGGTCAGCGTCGCCTGGGCCAGGCCGGTGAGCAGCGCCACGTACCGCAGCGGCGAGTGGATCTCCAACATGTAGAAGTCCGACGTCAACCGTCCGGCCACACCAGCCCGCGCCGCTCTGTCGTCCGCGGTGAGTAACGCCCCGCAGATCGCCTGCTGTAACCGCCCACAGGCGCGGATCGGACGGGACATGGTCAGCCAGTAACGCACCAGGCAGGCCAGGACCGCCACACCGCACAGTGCCCCCAGGCCGAGCATCAGGGCGGCCCGGTCACCCGACGTGCCGGACCGGTCCACCAGCCCGGCGAACGCGATGTCGGCGGCCAGGAATCCGGCAACCCCGGCGAGGATCACGACCAGGCCGGCCCAGGAGAACAGGGCGGCCCCGTTGCGGAGGAAGTCGCCGGGGCCGGTTGACGCCAGCGGAACGCTCTCGAAGGCGCCAGGGATATCCACTCCGGACGGCTGTTGGAAGTCGAACCGCGGTACCTCCGGTGCCGGTGCCTCCGGTAGCGGTGCCATCGGTTCTGGGACCGCCGTCACGCCGCCGGGGTGCTCCGCGGCGGCGCGCAGCCGCGCGGCCAGGTCAGGCCCCAACAGTTGGTCAGAACGCGCCCGCACCGACGACTCGCCGAGCCGACCGACCGGTAACAGTTCCAGCTCGTCGTGGTCGACCATCAACACGTGGTCGGCGAAACGGACCAGTTCGAGCCGGGAGCTGACGAACACACACGTGCCACTCCAGGCCTTACCGGTGAACAGGGCCGAGGCCACCTTCTCGGCGCGGTCGGGGTCGAGTGCGGCGAAGACGTCGTCGAGCAGCAGTAGATCCGGATCGGCATACAGGGCCTGGGCCAGACTGAGCCTGGCCGTCTGTCCGTCCGAGAGCCTGATCCGGGTGGCATCGAGTATCGCCGCGTCTCCGCCCGGCCGGGCGGCCAGATCCGGCGCCAGGCCGCTGGCGGCCAGGGCCTTGCGGTAACGCGTACGGTCGACCGGGAAGCGCCACAGGGTCACCGACTCGGCCACTGTGGCGTCGAAGAGAGGTTGCCCGCGGTCGACCAGCACCACCCCGCCGCCGTGCGCTGCCAACAGCCCGCCCGGTCGGCTGGTCGGGGTGTCGGCCGCGAGGGTTTCCAGCAGGGTGCTTTTTCCTGCCGACGTCCTGCCGACGACCATGACCCGCTGACCCGGCGCGATGTCGAGTCGTTCACCGGCACCGGCACCGGCACCGGTTCCTGAACCGGAGTGGCTGGCGCGGTGGATGGTCACCCATCCGGGTGCGCGCCCGGCACTGCCGGCGTCGGCGCGGACCGGTACCTCCGCGGACGCCTCCCTCTGTGTCTTGGCGGGTGCTGCGGCGGGTGTCTCGGCGGAGAACAACCGGTCGATCTCGGCGGTGGTGTTGGCCGTGTCCCGCAGGGTCTGCAGTGTTTCGAGATTCTCCCCCAGAGCCCTGAGCATCGCCCGGACCACGGTGAGCAGGACAAGGGTGTCCGCGGCGGTCAGCCTGGTCCCGATCGCGACGGCCACACCGATCACGGTCAGTGACACGATCTGGGTCAGCGCGTCCTTACCGGTGTCTGCGATGGTGACCAGCCGGGCGCGCCGTCGCAGCACCCGCTCCTGACGTTTCCGCACCGCGTGCAGAGCGATCGCCACCTGCGGCTCCAGGTGCTGGCGTCGGACCGACTGCCAGGCGTTGGCGAGCACCTCGATGAGCCGTCCACGTTGGTGGTCCAGGTCGAGGTAGCCGAACTCGCGGTCGGCCACGGCCGTGACCGCGGCACGAAGCAGCACCGTCGTGACGACGACCGCCGCGAGCACGGTGATGGCCAGCACGCCGAACCACGCCAGTAGCAGCAGCGCCAGTACGAGGATGAGCAGCCAGTTGGCCACGAACTGCACCAGGAACGCCAGTTGCGACAGGTGCTGTGGATAGTTGCGTAGGTAGGTGTTCACCGAACGGCCCTGGTCGGTCAACCAGGCGCCGTCCGTGCGTGCCAGTCGGCGGAAGATCACCCGTTGCGCCAGCGAACTGAGCACCAGGATGGTCCGGTACAGGCGCAGTATGCCGACGCAGCGCACCACGGTGTGCGCGGTGACCAGAATGCTGAAGGTCAACGCCGGAGCCCACGAGACCCAGGCCGGACCGCCCGCGGCCAGCGAGTCGAGTAACCGGGCGAACGCCCAGGGGACCGCCGGGGTCAGCGCCACCAGGGCGGTGGCGGTGATCGCATACCAACCGACCTCACGGCGTGCCACCCACAGCATCGACCGCCACAACCGGCGGCCGTGGTAGCGGTCCTCCAGTTCCGTCGCCAGATCGCGGACGTCCACGCCGGCGGTGGCCGCCTCGGCGAAGGTGAACGCCTGCGGGGCTCGACGAACGTCGCGGTAGGCCCGTCGCAACACCGACCAGGTGTTCGTTCTCACGCCTGGATCTGCCCCGCGCCATTGTCGAGGGACTGTCGGATCGCGGCCAGATTCTCGGCGACCAGTTGTGAGTCCGGGTACCTGGCCGCCAGCGCTTCCAGGCTGGCGGCGACCCGCGCCGGTTGGGGTGGGGGCCCGTCGTTGAGGTCAACCTCAAGTCCGAGCAGTTCCGCCTCGGCGGCCTCGTCGGCCGACAGCTCGGCCGGGCGCAGTCGGGCCAACCAGGTCCGGGTGGCCGGATGGTCCTCCGCGGCGCAGGCCTCCCGGGCCGCGGCCAGGAGGAACTCGGTCCGCCCCGGATCCATTTCGGCGGCTCGTGCGTAGTTGGTCGCCGCGGCATGGTGGTCACCGGCAAGCGAGCGCAGGTAGCCCACCAGCGCCGGCGCGGCGGCGATCGCGGTCGACGTCTGGCAGGCCATCCGCGCGGCGTCCTCGGCTTCGGCCAGCCGGCCACGTTCGGACAGGAAGGTGACCAGGTCCAACCAGAACTCGGCGAAACCGGGGTCGATGTCGGTGGCGGCTCGCAGCGCCTGCTCGGCCTGTAACTCGCGGTCCGGCAGGGTGGCACAGACCCGGCCGAGGTTGTTCTGTAGCACCGACCGGTGCACGTCAACGTCTGGTTCGTTGTTCCCGCCGTTTCGGGTCGGCGGGGATTCGGGCAGCCCGGCCAGGGTGTTGTCCAGCAGTGCCGCGGCGGCTTCGGCCTGTCCACGGCGGAACAGGACCAGAGCCATGCCGTTGCGGTTGAGCGCTCGCTCATATTGTGCGTCGGTGTCCTCGGGCAGCCGGGACAGGATCTGCCAACCCCTGTCGAGTAACCGTTCGGCGCGGTCGGCGTCCCGCCAGATCCGTGGGTGGTGCCTGGTGGCCAGCATCGCCAGCGTGTAACAGGCCCGGGCCGCGGACAGGTCGTCGGCCTCGACGACCGGGCGCAGCAGCAGTTCCGCCTCGGCGGTGCGGTCCTGGAGCAGGTAGGCCAGCGCCATCGCGTCGGCCGCCGGCGGAGCAAGTCCCTCACAGGTGTCACGCACGGCGTCGGCCAACCACGCCGCGGTCCATGAGTCACCGCAGCCGAGGTATCGGCCGATCATCTGTGACACCGACCTGGCGTACTCGTCGCCGCGTTCGCCGGGGCGGCTCAGCAGTTCGTGGGCTTTGGCTGCGGCCCGGTCTCGGGGGTCTGACGGGCCGGCGGGCGCGGGATCGAAAGGTCCGGAGTGGACCCGCAGGTCCACCTCGCCGTGCGCGACGAGTGTGGAGAAGAAGTCCAGGTCGGCAGCATGGGGCCGTCCCGGGACACTCACCACCAGGCCCTCAGGGTGGCGTTGACCCACGGCCCAGGCCACTCCCCGGAAGTCCCGCATCACCCGCGCGCGGGTGTAGAAGCGAAGTTGGCTCTTCAGCCGCCGCTCGGTTCGCCCGGGCCCGGTCGGGCGCGGGGGTGGCAGCACCGGCCGCAGCGGCACCGTCAGACCCGACGGTATGTCCGAACCGAACAGAGCCCGTAGGAACTGGCGGACCAGAGCGAAGGGGATGTCCTCGTTCCCGGTGAGTTCTATGACGATGGACACGGCGCTCCCAGAAGCCGACCAGATGGTTGTTTCCAGGCCCTCGCCGGGGCACAGCCCCGACTCCGGGGTCCCGCCGAAGGGGCATGGTGCTGTGTTGCCTTATGTGGGTGGAGCTTCGCTCCACCCACACCCCCTCAACACCCTCGCCCTGCCGCGGTCGGAGGGCATCGTGCAACCGCGACCGTCCATGGGGGGCCGCCAGGAGGGCGGGGTGCCCGGCCGCCGCCGAGAACCCCGCCTGGCACGCCTGGGCTCCTACAGCCCGCAGTGGTTGTAGCCGTACATCAGCGCGGTGTCGACCTTTGGCAGACGCGGGGCGCTCTTGATCAGCTTCATGCGTCACCACTCCCTGGAAGGACCGTTTGGCACGGATGGTTCCGGATGACCGAGCTCACCGAATTTAGCAGGCATATCGCTCATCAGGGTCAGTTGATCGATTCAGTAACCCATCTACTCTGTTGGTTCGTGATGGCCGCAACAGGTGCGCTGACCTCCTGTCCGCCTCGGTCGAACGACGGCACCGTTGGTGTGGCGCCCTCCCGAGAGGTGGAGCAGTCGGACCCGACACCGGTCATCGGGGCGTGACGGTGGGGCCGGGAGGGTAGCCAGGGATTGTGCAGACCTTTCTGCCGTACCCGGGGTTCACCGACTGTGCCGGGGTGCTGGACCAGCGCCGGTTGGGCAAACAGCGGGTCGAGGCACTCCAGGTCCTGCGTGGGCTCACCGTCCCCGACTACGGGTGGCGACACCATCCGGCGGTGAAGATGTGGGCCGGGTACGAGGAGGCGCTGGTCCGGTACGGGCTGGAGAT
>DATCXL010000188.1:0-2245 GCA_036565825.1 Mycobacteriales bacterium | reverse complement strand
GCTGGCGTCGTCGCGCACCACGAAGAAGATCTCGTTCTCGCCGCCGGTGTCGTCACGGTGCGGCACCGCGTAGTACAGCCCCGACACCGCGGTGGTCGGCACCTGCCAACTCGCCGACACGCTCCAGTTGCCGCAGTCGTTCAGTCCGGTCGCCGAGTCGGTCAGGCATGCGGGCTGGGTGTGCACGCCGCCGACCGACGGGCCGACGGTGGCGACCATCCGGGCACCGTCGCCGCCGTACCAGCCGAGCCGGTAGATGTCGATCCGCCACGAGGCCGCGTCGGTCCTTATCTTGAAGTCGACCCGGCCACCGACATTGGTACTGATGTCGGTGGTGTACCCGGCGATACTCGGGTCCGACCCGTCCACCCGCCACTGACTCTCCGGTGTGCCGGCCGACGTGTTCTCACACGCCACCTTGTTCGTCACCGGCGGATCGCACGGGGTCGCGGCCGAGGCCGGAACCACCGGCAGGGCCACCGCGAGCGGCACCATGCCCACGGCGAGCAGGGGTGCGGTCCTCGCGGTGAGTCGACGCCACCGGGAAGGGCTCCTACCGGCGTCACCTGATCGCCGCGGCGCGGTGAAGGCGGGCACTTCAACCTTCTTTCACCCGGGTTGGAACTGCCCCGAGGTTTCGTTGTCAGTCAGGTTCAGGTAACTGGACGAGTGATTCCGACGCGTGTCCCGGAGCCCGACGGCCCCGCGCTGCCAGCTCCGGAGCCGGGGCTCCGCCCCGGCGAGGGCATGGAATCGGCCCGGCCCAGTCCGACCACGCCACCACCGCGGGAAGTTGAGGGGGGTGTGGGGTGGAGCGAAGCTCCCCCCACCAAAGACAACACAGCACACCAACCCCCCGCACCGGCAACTCCGGAGCCGGGGCTCCGCCCCGGCGAGGGCATGGAATCGGCCATCAGTACGCGCCAGACCCGCTGGCCACCGCGAATGCCGTCTTCCAGAGAATCATGGCGTCCAGGGTGAGGGACCAGTTCTCCACATACCGCAGGTCGAGGCGGACCGACTCCTCCCAGGTGAGGTCGCTGCGGCCACTGATCTGCCAGAGCCCGGTGACCCCGGGCTTGACCAGCAGCCGACGCCGCACGTCGTCCTCGTAGAGTGCCACCTCGGTCGGAAGTGGCGGACGCGGGCCGACCAGCGACATGCTGCCGGCCAGAACGTTGACCAACTGCGGGAGTTCGTCCAGGGAATACCTGCGCAGCACCCGGCCGAACCGGGTCACCCGCGGGTCCTGACGCATCTTGAACAGCAGGCCCTCGGACCGTTCGTTGTGGGCGACCAGTTCACCGCGCACACGCTCGGCGTCGACGGTCATGGTGCGGAACTTCAACATGGTGAACTGGCGGCCGTCCTTACCGATCCGGGTCTGCCGGAACAGGGCCGGGCCACTGCTGGTCAGCCGCACCGCCAGGCCGATGCCGACCAGCAGCGGGGCCAACACCACCAACACCACACCGGCCACGATGCGGTCCACCGCGCCCTTGACCAGCCGGCGGGAACCGGTCAGGTAGGGCTCCTCGACGTGCAGCAGCGGCAGTCCGGTCACCGGCCGGATGTGCAGCCGCGGGCCGGCCACCTCCATCAGCCCGGGGGCGACCACCAGTTCGGTCGCGGTGCCCTCCAGTTGCCAGGACAACCGACGCAGCCGGGCCGGATCGATCTGGGCGCACGAGGTCACCGCGACCATGTCCGCCCCGATCCGGTCCACCACCTGAGCGGCATGGTCGATACCGCCGAGGATCGGCACGCCGAGTACGTGCAGCCGGGCACCGACACAGTCGAACGGGACGCAGGCGCCGACCACCCGCATCCCGACGGCGGGTTCCCGGCGCAACTGGACGACCAACTCGGCCACCGAGTGCTCACTGCCGACGGCGACGACGTTGTGCATGCACTGGCCAACCCGCCGCCGGGTGTGCAGGCGCTTGCGGGTCGTGTAGTGCCCGACCAGGCTCAACAGCACGGCCAATGGCAGTGCCAGTACGACGTAACCGCGTGCCACCTCAGCCTTGGTGGCGTAGGACATGAAGGCCACGGCCGCGGTGAGCCCGACGAAGGCCCGCACCACCCGCTGGTACTCCTCCGAACCGTAGCCGAGCAGGCGCTCGTCGTATGCGTGCGCCAACCCGACGGTGCCGACCCACAGCAACGGCATCGCCAGGCTGAACCAGGCGTACGCGTCGACCCCCGGGGCGGTCGCGTCGTTGAATCGGACCAGGTAGGCCGT
>DATCXL010000299.1:0-13996 GCA_036565825.1 Mycobacteriales bacterium | reverse complement strand
CTGCTGGTCGCCATAGCCCTGCTGAGGGTTGTACCGACCCTGGGGCGGATACCCCGGGGGCTGGTCGGGTCCGCCCTGGGGCGGGTAGCCACCCGCTGGTTGACCCGGGTGACCACCCTGCGGGTTGTAGCCACCCTGGGGGTAGCCGCCCATCTGATCTGACATGAGACCTTCCCCTAGTCACGGCTTTCTGCGGGCCCAGCGTGCCGCCACGCCGCCGTGTACACAAGCGCCCGGCCGGTCCGCGCGGCTCATTCTGCCCGATACGTGGCCGGGTTCCCGGGCGCGCGCGGCCCAGTTCTGACGCTATCCGAGGTGTTCCTGGTTCCGGAGCGACGCGCAGAGCACCCCACACACCACCTCGACCACGGCGAACGCCGCCACCAGAATCACCCAGATGGTGCGCGTGTAGGACAGACTTTCGCCAAGCAGGGTGGCGTCCGGGGGTAGTCCCATCCGGACCAGTGCCAACACCGCGCCGATGGCCGCGGGCCACAGGTACAACCCACGGGTGGCGGCCGACGGCAACAGCGCCATCCCGCCACCGAGCACCGAGGCCAGCACGGCCAACGCCCCCAGCGCGCTGCCCCACCCGGTCTGCTCGACCGGTAGCACCGTGCCGAGGTCCGCGCCCTTCTGTGCCGCTTCCAGGGCGAACCATGGGCGGAAGGACAGTACGAGTACCGCCAGTCCGGATCCGACCATCCCGGCGCCCCACCATGTCGCGTGGGAGATCGCACGGGAGGTGTCCGTGCCCTCCACGATGCCCCCTTCCCGCGCCGCCCTGCTCCGACAAACACGTGCCGGCTCCATCGTGGCCCAGGTCCGACGCGTAGTCCATCCTGGCAGCCGGTCGGGGTGTCACGTCACGTGTGCCGCGTCGCGTTCGGACACTCCGACCGGCCTGCGCCCCGACTGGCGGGTCTGCCGTCACCGGCGCGAGGATGCGATGTAAACGACCGGTCAGCCGGCCGACATGATCTCCCGCATCAGCCGGGCGGTCTCGCTCGGCGTGCGGCCGACCCGGACTCCGGCCGCCTCCAGGGCTTCCTTCTTGGCCTGCGCGGTGCCCGACGAGCCGGACACGATCGCGCCGGCGTGGCCCATCGTCTTGCCCTCCGGGGCGGTGAACCCGGCGACGTAGCCGACCACCGGCTTGGTGACGTTGGTGCGGACGAAGTCGGCGGCCCGTTCCTCGGCGTCCCCGCCGATCTCACCGATCATCACGATGGCGTCGGTGTCCGGGTCATCCTGGAACGCCGCGAGGCAGTCGATGTGGGTGGTGCCGATGACCGGGTCACCGCCGATTCCGACGCCGGTCGAGAAGCCGATGTCACGCAGTTCGTACATCATCTGGTAGGTCAGCGTGCCGGACTTGCTGACCAACCCGATCCGGCCGGACCGGGCGATGTCGGCCGGGATGATGCCCACGTTGGACTTCCCCGGGCTGATCAGGCCGGGGCAGTTGGGGCCGATGATGCGGGTGTTACGGCCCTGCGAGTAGGCCCAGAACTCGGTCGAGTCGTGCACCGGGATGCCCTCGGTGATCACCACGGCGAGACCGATTCCGGCGTCCACCGCCTCGAGCACCGCAGCCTTGGCGAACTTCGGCGGCACGAAGACAACTGTCACGTCCGCGCCCGTCTCGGTCATCGCCTCCTTGACGGAGTTGAACACCGGCGTGGCCCGGCCGTCGAAGTCGACGCTGTGCCCACCCTTGCCCGGTGTGACTCCACCCACCACGTTCGTGCCGGCGGCGAGCATCCGGCGGGTGTGCTTGCCGCCCTCCGAGCCGGTCATGCCCTGCACGATGACCCTGCTGTTCTCGGTGAGGAAGATGGCCATGGTGATCAGGCTCCCTGGTGTGCCAGTTCGGCGGCCCGCTCGGCCGCGCCGTCCATCGTGTCGACCTGCTCGATACCGGCCAGCCCGGCCGTGTCGAGGATGCGCCGACCTTCCTCGGCGTTGTTCCCGTCCAGGCGCACCACCAACGGCCTGTCCGGCGCCTCACCGCGTCCGCTGAGCAGTTCGAACGCCTGCACGATTCCGTTGGCCACCGCGTCGCAGGCGGTGATCCCGCCGAACACGTTGACAAACACGCTGCGCACTGATGGGTCAGAAAGGATGATCTCCAACCCGTTGGCCATGACCTCGGCGCTGGCACCGCCACCGATGTCGAGGAAGTTCGCGGGTCGGACCCCGCCATGCCGCTCGCCGGCGTATGCGACCACGTCCAGCGTGCTCATCACCAGGCCGGCGCCGTTGCCGATGACGCCGACCTGCCCGTCGAGCTTGACGTAGTTCAGATGCTTCTCCCGGGCCCGCTGCTCCAGCGGGTCGGCGGCCCCGGCATCGTGGAACCGCGCGTGGTCGGGGTGCCGGAAGTCGGCGTTCCCGTCCAGGGTGACCTTCCCGTCCAGCGCCACGATCCGCCCGTCGGTGGTGCGCACCAGCGGGTTGACCTCGACCAGGGTGGCGTCGGTCTGGGTGAAGACCTCCCACAGCGCGACCACCACCTCGGCGCAGCTGTCCAGGATGTCGGCGGGATAACCGGCCTGCTGGCAGATCTCCCGCGCCCTGGTCAGGTCCACACCGGACAGCGCGTCGATCGGGACCCGGGCCAACGCCTCGGGCTTCTCCACCGCGACCTGCTCGATCTCCATGCCACCCTCACGGGAGGCCATGGCCAGGAAGGTGCGGTTGGCACGGTCCAGCAGGAAGGAGAAGTAGTACTCCTCGGCGATGTCGCTGGCCTCGGTCACCAACACCCGGTGCACGGTGTGACCCTTGATGTCCATGCCGAGGATGGCCGTCGCCTTCTGCTCGGCCTCGGCCGGATCGGCGGCGTACTTCACCCCGCCGGCCTTACCCCGACCGCCGGTCTTCACCTGCGCCTTCACCATCACCGCTGTGCCGATCCGCTCGGCGATGGCGCGCGCCTCCGCCGGGGTTTCGGCCACCTGGCCGGGAAGCACCGGCACGCCGTGCGCGGCGAAGAGTTCCTTCGCCTGATACTCGTTCAGATCCACGAGGCTTCGTCCGTTCGCTGTTCGCAGGTTTCGGCCATCACCGCCCGGCGCCCACCCGCGCCGCTGTCACAGCCACGACAGGCAGCCCCGACCGGGCCCGCCCACCATCGCACGGGCCACCTGGCAGCGTATCGAGCCTCGGTTCTCACATTCGCACAGGTAAGGGTGACCCGGCTCACGTCACCGAAAGGGGAACTCCGGTCACAGCCCTGATCCACGTTGGTCCGGGCCGGTCCGGACTACACCCGGGCGCCGCCGACATGGTCACGCACCCACTCCACGATGGACTGGGTGGTGGCGCCCGGGGTGAAGATCCTGGCCACGCCCAGGCGTTCGAGTTCACCGATGTCATCCTCGGGAACGATCCCGCCCCCGAACACCACCACGTCAGCGGCACCGCGCTCCGCCAGCAGTTCCATCACCCGGGCGAACAGCGTCATGTGCGCACCGGACAGCACCGACAGTCCGATCGCGTCCGCGTCCTCCTGGATCGCGGTCTCCACGATCTGCTCCGGCATCTGGTGCAGCCCGGTGTAGATGACCTCCATGCCGGCGTCGCGCAGGGCGCGGGCCACCACCTTCGCGCCACGGTCGTGGCCATCCAGGCCAGGTTTGGCGACCACGACCCGGATCCGTCCACTCATGTCAGCCATGCGCGTCCCTCGCTCTGCTCCGCCGCGCCGCGACCGTCGGTGGCCCGGCCACGACACGCAGTTGCCCACCTGGAGAGTAACCCAGGGTCCGGATGTCACATCGGGTCGTCGTCGGGCACCGGCTCACGTGACATCCACCACGCTCCCACCGCCAACGCCGCGAACGCGGTCGCGGCCAGGAAAAGTGTGATCCCGCCGACACCCGGCCGCAGCATGGTCGACCGCGCGACCAGAAGAGCGCCGCCCAGAGCCTGACCGCCGGTCACCGCGGCCAGCCCGGCGTAGGCCCCCACGGCGGCCAGTCGGGGGCGCAACGACGCGGCGACGACTCCACCGAGCAGCAGTATCGCGGCCAGCCCGCCGGTGCCCCACCCGTCCAGGCCGACCCGCCCGAGCAACGACTGCGGGCCGATCGCCGGAACCGCCGAGTCGCCGACCGCCAGGCACATCCCGGCTGCGGCCAGGAACCCGGCGAACAGCCCGAGGCCGCCGAACAGCGGCCGCAACTCGTCGAAGCTGCCGTCGTCCTCCATCCAGGTGCGCGGCCAGGCGAGCAGAACCAGTACCAGGGCGGTCACCGCGAGCACCCCGGCCGCGAGTTGCAGGTGCATGCCCGTGGCCGGGTCATACCGAAAACCACGCATCATGGCCACCGGCAGCGGTAGGTCCCGGCTGGATCGCTGGTCGGTGTCGTAGCGGAACAGGATCTGGGCCAACAGTCCGACCGAGGCCGCCCCGAAGGTGCCGACCGTGGCCAGGGCCAGCCGCGGCAGTGCCCCGCGCACGCACAGAACCCCGGCAGCGCCCAACACGACCGCGCCCGCCAGCGGAGGCAGGAAGTCCCAGACGTTGGCGGCGCCGCCCACCGCGGGTCCACCGCGTTCGACCACCAGCGGAAAGGCCGGTGCGACAAGTGCGCACAGCGCCGCGGCCACCGCCAACACCCCGGCCAGTCGACCGAGTGGAGACACCTCTCCCACCACGAAGGCCGGCCCGTCGCCACCGGACCGAAGGCGGGTCCGCATCCGGGTCCGGTCGGGGCTCCGACCGGTTGCCCCGGTACCGGTCGAACCGGTCGAACCGGTCGCCAGACCCCCGGGCCGTCGGGTGGAACCAGCCGGGCGTCTGACGGTCGCCACCGACCGGCCGTTGCCGGCCCCCGGCGAACGGGACGGACCAGCCGCACGTTTCTTCGACGAACTCACCGGGACCAGATCCTCCCGATCGGCTCGGTCACCACGGCTGGCAGCCACGCGGTGATCCGAATTTGGGTCGCGTTGGCGAGGAAGGGTACGCGGTAGCGGGACCGGCATGAAGCCCGAGAAAGCGACATTGATTACTCTCCGCAAGAATTCAGACACCAAACGAGGTGGTGTTTGCCATCGAACCGACACCTGGTTACGGTCTGATCACGGACCCGGGTGCCTCAGGGCTCCCTGCCTTCTGACCCTGACCCGGTGCCGTGTTTGTCAGACGGTCGTCGGACCTCGCGCTCCTCGCGAAACACCACGCCGCACCACGGCGAGGGGCCGGTCGTACGATGCCCGACGCGCCCAGAGCGCATGGTACGTGTCGTCGACGGAAGGGTTGCCAGCCGTGGCGCGTCACAAACGTTCCGGCGGTCGGCACCGTGCCCTCAAACCACCCTCGAACAGGACACCCTCGCTGCTGGGCGCGGCGGTGGTCGGAGCGACCGCCGCGGCGATGAGCACCGGCCTGCTGGGAGCCGACCATCCGTCCCCGGACCGGGCCGCGGTGCTCGCGCTGAGCCAGTCCACCCAACTGTCCGACACCGGCGGCGCCAATGCCCGGGTCGTGCCAGCCGAGGCCCCGATGCCCGGTCACAAGCTGCTCAGCACCGCGGCGGCGCAGAACCGGTTGTCCGAACAGCGCGCCTCCCGGGCCGCCGAGCGGGCCGCCGAGCTGGCCCGGCCCAAGTGGGTCCGGCCCGGCACCGGATACCTGTCGTCCTGCTTCTGTGCCCGCTGGGGAACCTTCCACTACGGCATCGACCTGGCCGCCTCCTACGGGGCGCCCATCTACGCGGCCGGCGACGGCGTGGTCATCAAGGCGGGTCCGGCCAGCGGCTTCGGCAAGTGGGTCGTCATCGAGCACACCGACGGCTACGTGACGGTCTACGGCCACATGGAGAAGTTCCTGGTGAACGTCGGTGAACGGGTGCAGGCCGGCCAACTCATCGCACTGGTCGGTGCCGAGGGCGAGTCCACCGGCCCACACCTGCACTTCGAGGTGCACGCCAACGGGTTGGACGGGCGCCGGATAGACCCCATCCCGTGGCTGGCCGCCCGCGGCGTGATTATCTGAGCCTCCTGCACCGCCTGGTCGGTACTCCTTGCTCAGTACCCCTCAGTCAGTATCTGGTCAGTATCTGCCGGTACCTCGGGGTCAGAGTTTCTCCACCGGGGCATAGCGCAACAACAGCCGTTTGGTGCCCACGTCACCGCCGAAGTCAATCTCGGCCTGGGCCCGTTCCCCGTCGCCGCGCACCCCGACCACCCGGCCCAGACCGAATGCGTCGTGGTTCACCCGGTCGCCCACGTTCAGGCTGACCACCGGACGATCACCCAGGCCGGCACGTGGTTTTCCGCGGCCCAGCGCGCGGGTCGCCAACCTGGCCTGGGCCGGCTCGGTGCGCCTGGGCTCCTCGCGCTCCCAGACGACCAGGTCGGAGGGGACCTCGTCGAGGAACCGGGATGGCGGGTTGTAGACCGGCGCCCCCCAGGAACTGCGGGTCACCGCGCGCGAGATGTACAGCCGGCTACGGGCACGGGTGATGCCCACATAGGCCAGTCGCCGTTCCTCCTCCAGTTCGCCACTGTCCCCCAGCGAGCGCAGGTGCGGGAACACCCCGTCCTCCATCCCGGTCAGGAACACCACCGGGAACTCCAACCCCTTGGCGGTGTGTAGGGTCATCAGGGTGACCACGCCGGCGCCATCGGTGTCGTCGGGGATGCTGTCCGCGTCGGCGACCAGCGCGATCTGTTCGAGGAACTCGTCGAGTGAGGCCGGAGCGTCGGCACCGACCCGCTGTTCGGTGAACTCCCGGGCGACCGACACGAGTTCGGTGAGGTTCTCCACCCGACCCTCGTCCTGCGGATCGGTGCTGGCGGCGAGTTCGGCGAGGTAGCCGGTGCGGTCCAACACCGCCTCACAGACCGCCGCCGGGTCCGCGTCGTCGGCCGCCGCGACCGCCCGCAGCCCGCTCATCAGCGTGGTGAAGTCCCGGATCGCGCTGACCGCACGGGTGTTGATCCCCGGCGCAGTGTCGCAGCGTTCCAGCGCCTCGGCGAAGGTGGTCCGGTCCCTGGTGGCCAACGCCTCCACGCACGCCTCGGCGCGCTCCCCGATACCACGGCGGGGGGTGTTCAGGATGCGACGCAGACTGACCACGTCCGCGGGGTTGGCGATCACCCGCAGGTAGGCCAGCAGGTCACGCACCTCACGCCGCTCGTAGAAACGCACGCCGCCAACGACCCGGTAGGGCAGGCCGACCCGGATGAACACCTCCTCGAACACCCGGGACTGGGCGTTGGTGCGGTAGAACACCGCCACGTCGGCGGGCCGGACGTCCGCGGTGTCACCCAGCCGGTCGATCTCGCCGGCCACGAACGCCGCCTCGTCATGCTCGTTGTCGGCGACGTACCCGCGGACCGGTTCACCTGCGCCCGCCTGCGACCACAGGTTCTTCGGCTTCCGGTTCGGGTTGCGGGAGATGACCGCGTTGGCCGCCGACAGGATCGTCTGGGTGGACCGGTAGTTCTGCTCCAGCAGCACGGTCGTGGCGTTCGGGTAGTCGCGTTCGAACTCCAGGATGTTGCGGATGGTGGCACCGCGGAACGCGTAGATGGACTGGTCGGCGTCACCGACCACGCACAGTTCGGCCGGTGGTACCTCGCCGACGTCCTCGGCGGCTGCTGGTACGGCACCCTGGGCGCCACCCTCGGCGGTGGCGTCCTCGGGGGCGACGGCGCCGACCCGGTCGCCGTCCACGGTGCGCCGCTGCCGGGCACCGCCGACCAGTTCGCGCACCAACACGTACTGCGCGCGGTTGGTGTCCTGGTACTCGTCGACCAGGACATGCCGGAACCGCCGGCGGTAGTGCTCGGCGACATCCGGGAACGCCTGGAGCAGGTGCACCGTGGTCATGATCAGGTCGTCGAAGTCGAACGCGTGCGCCTCACGCAGTCGCCGCTGGTAGAGCGTGTACGCCTCGGCCAGCACCTTCTCGGCGTACGTGCTGGCCCGGGCGGCCCAGTCCTCGGGGTCGACCAGTTCGTTTTTCAGGTTGCTGACCTGGGCGGCCAGGGACCTGGCGGGGTAGCGCTTGGCATCGATGTCCAGTTCCCGCAACACCAGGCCCATCAGCCGCTGGGAGTCGCCCTGGTCATAGATGGTGAAGCTGGACTTCAGCCCGATCCGGCCGGCCTGGGCGCGCAGTATGCGCACGCACATCGAGTGGAAGGTGGACACCCACATCGACCTGGCTCGGGGGCCGACCAGCGCCTCCACCCGCTCCTTCATCTCACCGGCGGCCTTGTTGGTGAAGGTGATGGCCAGGATCTCGCCGGGGTGTACGTGGCGGTGCGCGAGGAGGTAGGCGATGCGGTAGGTGAGCACCCGGGTCTTACCCGAGCCGGCCCCGGCCACGATGAGTAGCGGTGGCCCCTCGTGCGTGACCGCGACCCGTTGATGCGGGTTCAACTCGTCAAGCAGGGTGTCAGGATCAACGGTGAGTCGCGCAGCAGGCACCGGCTGGCGGGCTCGGGGGACAGCGTCAGTAACGTCGGAGCCACTCATCGAACGCAACTGTACGACCACCCGATCCTTTCCGGCCGTCCCGGTGTGTGGCACACTGACGGGGTGACCAACAGTGCACGTCGATTTTTCTATGGATGCCGTAGTCCGGTATCCGTCGACGACGTCTGACCACAGACCCCACCGACGCCCCGGGCCGCGAGCCCCGGGGCGTTTTTCGTTCCGGGGGGCCCGGAGCGGTCGGCGATTCGAGTCCAGGAGATTTCGATGACCGCCAGTCCCGACCTGATCAGCGACCCATCCAGCCCGCTCGGCGTGCCGCAGGTCGACTCGCCAGACCATATTCCGGTACTCAGGTCCCAGATCGACGCGCTCGACAGCGCGATCGTCCGGCTCATCGCCGAACGTGCCCGGTTGTCCCGTCGGGTGCAGGCCGCACGGATCGCCGCAGGCGGCGTGCGTATCGAGCTGGGCCGTGAGCAGGCGGTGCTGGAGGGATACCGGGAAGTCCTCGGAGAGAACGGGGCCGGGCTCGCCGACGCCGTACTGCGCGCCTGCCGCGGCCCACTCTGAGTCTTCCGACGCCACCCGCGCCGACGCGGGGGCACAGCCTTCGCCGCGGGTCGGCCGGCGGTGACGACCGGTCTGGCACGTACGATGCGTGACCGTGGCCAACGTACTGTCCGACGTCGAGCGGATACTCGTCGTCACCGCCCATCCCGACGACATCGACTTCGGTGCCGCCGCCACGATCGCCGGCTGGGTCGATGCCGGTATCGAGGTGCGGTACTGCCTGGTGACACGTGGTGACGCCGGTGGTTTCGACAACACCCCACGCGAACGGATGCCCGCGCTGCGCGAGGAGGAGCAGCGGGCCGCGGCGGCCGAGGTGGGCGTCAAGCACGTGACGTTCCTCGGCTACCCGGACGGACGGGTGTACGTGACGCACGAACTCCGGCGCGACCTGACCCGGCAGATCCGCGAGTTCCGGCCGGACCGGGTGTTGACCCACTCCACGCAGCGGAACTGGCAGCGGATCGGCACCGGGCATCCGGACCATCTCGCGGTCGGCGAGGCGACCACGTGTGCGGTGTACCCCGACGCCCGCAACCCGTTCGCGCACCCCGGGCTGCTCGCCGACGAGGGGTTGCAGGCGTGGACGGTGCGCGAGGTGTGGTTCATGGGCGGCCCGGATCCGGATCATGTGGTGGACGTGACCGACACCTTCGAACGCAAGATCGCGGCGCTGCGCAGGCACGTCAGCCAGACCTCACACATGCCGGACCTGGTGGGGATGGTCCAGGGTTGGTTGGCCGCCAACGCCGCCCAGGGCGGGCTGCCTGGGGGACGGCTGGCTGAGGTGTTCCAGGTGGTGAACACGAGCTGATCCCTGGCAGGTTGCCGTCCCGGGCGGCTGTGCGGGTTGTGATGCTGCGGCTGTGCGGGTCAGGCGGCCCTGGGTAGCCGGGGCATGTGGCAGCGGGCCCGGCGCTCGTCGCGGCTTCGTCTGGACAGGTGGAAGGTGTGGTCCGGCCGGGGTGGAGGACCCCACACCGTCTCCTGCCACACGTCCCCCCCAGCACTCGCCGGGCCACCAGGTGTCGGGTACGTCGAGATGTGCCGGATGGTGACTGCTCACTGCCCGCCGCACACCGGCGACGACCCTGTGGCTCAGCCTCGGGGCCCACCGTCAGGCGTCGGTTCCATTCGCGAGCGGTGGCAGACCCGTGCGGAGTTACCGAGCCGGCGGATGTGGTCGAGGGGCGGGCCGGGGAACGGGCGGGATCAGACAAGGCGGCGGTCGCTGGCCCAGCGGGACAGCTCACGCCGGTTCGACAGTTGCAGCTTGCGCAGTACCGACGAGACGTGCGTCTCCACCGTCTTGATCGAGATGAACAACTGGGAGGCGATCTCGCGATAGGAGTAGCCCCGGGCCAGCAACCGGAGCACCTCGCGTTCCCGGTTGGTGAGCACGTCCAGTTCGGTGTCGGCCACCGGCGCCTGGAGATTGCGGGAGAACGCGTCCAACACGAACCCGGCGAGCCGGGGCGAGAACACCGCGTCGCCCTCGGCCACCCGACGGATCGCGTCGGCCAGGTCCGGGCCGGAGATCGTCTTGGTGACATAGCCGCGGGCGCCGGCCCGGATCACCCCGATCACGTCCTCGGCCGCGTCACTCACCGACAGTGCCAGGAACCGCACCCGCGGCCGGTCGCCACGCACCTGCTCCAACACGGCCCGCCCACCGCCGTCAGGCATGTGCACGTCGAGCAGCACCACGTCCGGCATGCTCTGCCCGATGCCCACCACCGCGGCGGCGACGCCATCCGCCTCGCCCACCACGTCGATGGCGTCTCCGGCGGCCTCACGCAACTCCGCGCGCACCCCGGACCGGAACAACCGGTGGTCGTCGACCAGGAAGACCCGGATCACCTCGGCCATCGGTTCGGTCACCCACCCAGTTCCATCGACAACTCCACCTCGGTGCCGGCACCCGGTCCGCTGCGCACCGCGGCGGACCCTCCGTGCCGGCGCATCCGGCCAATGATCGACCCGTCGATGCCGTGCCGGTCGACCGGTACCGCGTCCCGGTCGAAACCGACCCCTCGGTCACGCACGTAGACACTCACCCGACCCGGCTCGACCTCCGCGTACAGCGACACCTCCGCCACACCGGCGTGCCGGGCCGCGTTGACCAACGCCTCCCGCGTCGCCTGCACCAGTGCGCCGAGCCGCTCATCCATCTCGGCGTCGCCGACCACGACCGCCTCGACCGCCACCGCGTAGGCGTCCTCGACCTCGGCGGTGACGGCTTCCAGTGCCGCGGAGAGCCGTGCCGTGGTGCCGGCTGGCGCGGTCCGGTACAGCCAGGACCGCAGCTCCCGCTCCTGGCCACGGGCCAGCCGGGAGACCTCCCGGGGCGAGTCGGAGTGCCGCTGGATCAGCGCGAGCGTGTGTAGCACCGAATCATGCAGGTGCGCGGCCAGATCGGCACGTTCCTGGGAACGGATCCGCTCCCTGCGTTCGGCGGCCAGCACCTGCACCACCCGCCACCACCACGGTCCGCTGATCAGTGCCGCGCCCAGGACGACCACCGACGTGGCCACCGCGGCGTCGCGGGTGGCGACAAGCCCGCCGGCCTGGAACACGAACGCGGCCAGGCCGACCACCACCAGTCCCGACCCGGCGGCGAGCCGCAGTGCCACGGCCGACCGGGGCTGCCCACCAGCGGCGCTCCGGGTTCGGCCGGTGATCTCCAGCAGTCGCTCGCGCTGCGCCTCGTCGGCCTGCCACCAGATCAGCGCGACCCCACCCCCGACCAGCATGCCGGCGTAGAGCACCGAGTCACTGACGAACGGCCGGGCCCGCTGCCACAGCAGCACCAGTCCCACCGCCAGCAGACCGAAGGCGGCCAACCGGCCCAGGTTTCCCCGTCTGGGCGCGGTGTCATCGGCCGACTGCTTCGGCAGCACCACCCAGTAGGCGCCGTACAACACCAACCCGAACCCCTTCACCGCGGCGAGCAGAATGAACCCGGCGCGTACCCAGGCCGGCGCGATCCGCAGGTGCTCGGCAAGCCCCTGGGCCACTCCGGCAACGATCCGGCCGTCGACCGACCGGTATGCCCGGCGGGGCGGGGTGTGGGCGGGGGTGTTGGCGATCGGAGCCTCCCTGAGGTGTCCCGTCCTGATGGTCACACGGCTGCGACCGGCGGCACCACCGGGTGGTACCCGGACCGTCGAGGACTTCAGAAACCAGGGTCGGGTCAGGGTTGTCCCCTGATGTGCGGGAGTCGGATGCCGGCCACTGTTTCGGTTATGAGCGGAGACGATGACTCCCCCCACCCGCGCGCCCCGGACCACCGCGTCGCGGAACCGCACCCCCGAACCGACACCACCGAGGACACCGAGGACACCGGCCACACCGGCACCGCTGAGAACACCGAAGGCACCGATGGGACCGAGCGCGCCGAGGAAATCGAGCATGTCGAGGGCACCGAGCGCGCCGTCGAGGCCGCCGGGAGCACCGAAGACACCGGGACGACGGCAGGGGGAAACAACTCCGGGGCCACCGGCGGGCAGCCCGCCGCGGACTCGCCATCCGGGCCTCCACCACCGTCCCAGCCGCCGCCTCCCGAACCACCACGGTTCGGGGCCGCGCCACCCGGACCCGGACCGGAGCGGTCTGCCCGCCGGCTGTACCGCAGTCGCACCGAGCGGATGGTGTCCGGTGTGGCAGGCGGCATCGGCGAGTACCTCGGGGTGGATCCGGTGCTGTTGCGGGTCATGTTCGCGGTGCTCACCGTGTTCGGCGGCCTGGGTGCGCTGCTGTACCTGGTCTGCTGGCTGATGATGCCGGACGAGGGCGAACGGTTCTCGCCGGTCGACACCGTGCTCGGCCGGGGACCACGACGCCGGATGGGGCTCACCGGCGAGACCGTCCTGCTGGTGTCGGTCGCTGCGGTGCTGACGCTCTTTCTGACCAGCCATGACGGTGCCGACTACGTGCTGTTCGCCATCCTGTTGGTCATCGGACTCCTGGTGTACCGGCACCTGGAGTCGCAGGGCCCACCGCCGGGTTCTGATGGGACCGCGCCACCGCCAGACACACCGGGTACCCAGAACGCGGCCGGCACAACCGGCGGGGCCAGCACCGGCGCGCAGTCGACATCCGATACGGCCGGGTTCGCGACCTGGTCCACCACCCACCCGTGGCCGGGTGGCTCACCCGGGGACCCACCGGGTGACAGGCCCGGTCGGGGCCCGGTCCAGGCAGCCGGCCACACCGACGCCACCACGAGTCGGTCGGGGCTCGGGCTGATTGGGTTGTGCCTGGCCCTCATCCTGGCCGGCGTGTTGGTCGCACTGCCTCGCGGTGCCGGTATCCACCTGTCCGGACGCTTCTTCCTCGCCCTGTTACTCGCGCTGGTCGGTGTCGTCCTGATCATCGGGACCTGGTGGGGCCACGCCCGGAGCCTGATCCTGCTCGGGATCCCGCTGGCCCTGGTGCTGACCCTCGCCGATGATCCGCCTGTGTACTGGGGTGCCCGGGACCAGACCTCAGCCCCGTCCGGTGTCGGCGAGGTGGCCGGCACCTACCGGCTGGATGCGGCTGGCGGTGTGCTCGACCTGCGTGCCGTGGACCTCCCAGAGACCAGCCGGGACGTCTCGGCGCGGACGGGCGCCGGTGAACTCCGGACAGAACTGCCCCCGGACGTGGATGTGCGCGCACACGGGGTGGTGACGGTGGGCTCGATGACACTGCCCGGTTCGGATGCCGACGGTGTGAGGCAGACGCACACCGTGCTCGACCACGGGGCCTACGGCCCCGGTGGTGGACGGCTTCAGATCCTGGCCGCGGTGGATCGGCTGGAGGTGGTCCGGTGAGGCGGCATCCGACCGACCCGGTGTCCCTGGTGTTCGGCCTGCTCTTCCTGGGCGTGGCCGTGCTGTGGGGCTCTGCCGGAAGCAATGTCGTCAACGAACGCGTTTGGCGGCTGCCGCTGCTGCTGATCGGGGTCGGCACCGTGGGACTGCT
>DATCXL010000172.1:0-2925 GCA_036565825.1 Mycobacteriales bacterium | reverse complement strand
CCGCCACCCCGTTGAAGCCCGGCAAGGGTCCGATCGCGCTGCGGGTCCGGCTCGACGACGGGGCCGGCTTCGACCTCACCGAGCAGGGCACCCAGAAGAAGCTGGCCGTCTACCTGGTACGCGATCCGGGTGAGGTGCCCGGAGTGGCCCGGCTCGGTGTCGACGCGCTCGACCCGGGTCTGACCGTCGACCGGCTGGCTGAACTGCTGCGCGGTCAGCGCGGCCAACTCAAGGGCGTACTGACCGACCAGTCCATGCTGGCCGGGATCGGCAACGCCTACTCCGACGAGATCCTGCACGCCGCCCGGCTCTCCCCGTTCGCCATCGCCGGCCGGCTGACCGGTGAGCAGACCGGCCGGTTGCACGCCGCGCTGCGTGCGGTGCTGTCCGACGCGGTGAGCCGGTCGTTGGGCCAACGGTCGGCCACCCTCAAGGCCGAGAAGCGTTCGGGCCTGTCGGTGCACGGCCGCACCGGACTGCCCTGTCCGGTGTGCGGGGACACCGTGCGTGAGGTGTCCTTCGCCGAGCGTTCCCTGCAGTACTGCCCGACCTGCCAGACCTCCGGCCGGCCGCTGGCCGACCGGCGACTGTCCCGGCTGCTGCGTTGACCGGCCACCGGACCGCTGGCGGGGTCGGTGCCCCGGCGCACGCCGCCTTTCCGGATACCGGCGACAGCGCCCTGTCCAGGTAAGAGGATGAGCCATGCGCACCATCGGTGCGGTCATCGTGTTGCTGGCCCTGGCCGGAGTGGCCGCCTGGGCCCTGGTCAGGTTGCGGCACCGCCGTGGCTTCGCCAGCCCGGCCGAGCGGGTCACCTTCGAGACCCTGCACACCGCGAACCAGGCCGCCCCGCCGCTGCGGGCCGGTCTGACCGAAACCTCGGCGGCACGGTCGGCCCGGCACCTGCGGGCCCTGTTGGGGACTCCGGCCATCGCCATCACCGATTCGGAGCGGACGCTGGCCTGGGAGGGCCCGGGGTTCCGGCACGGCGACCGGTTGCTGGCCGGGGCCCGGCGGACCCTGGCCGACGGCCGACCGGTGGTGCTGCACGCCGACGACCTGGCCTGCGGCGCGCCGGACTGTTTCGTGCAGGCCGCGGTGGTGGTGCCGATCTCGGTGGACGACCAGGTGGTTGGCACGTTGGCCGCGATCACCTCCACCGAACCCGGCGCCGGGTTGGTGCGGGCCGCGCTGGAGACGGCACGGTGGGTGTCCACCCAGCTCGAACTGGCCGAGTTGGACCACTCCCGGGCCAGGCTGGCCCAGGCCGAGGTGCGGGCGTTGCGGGCCCAGATCAGTCCCCACTTCATCTACAACGCGCTCACCACCATCGCGTCGTTCGTCCGCACCGACCCGGAGCGGGCCCGGGAGTTGGTGCTGGAGTTCGCCGAGTTCACCCGCTACAGCTTCCGTTCGCACGGGGACTTCACCACGCTGGCGGAGGAACTGCGAAGCATCGACCGATATCTCACGTTGGAGCGGGCCCGTTTCGGGGATCGGCTGGAGGTTCGTCTACAGATCGCCCCCGAAGTGCTGCCGGTGGCCGTACCCTTCCTCGCACTGCAACCCCTGGTGGAGAACGCCGTTCGACACGGCCTGGCCGCCAAGACCGGGGTCGGCACCATCAGCATCGTCGCCGAGGATGCCGGCACTGAATGCCTCATCAGCGTGGAGGACGACGGCGTGGGCATGGACCCGCACGCCGTACGCACCCATTCGGAGGAGGACGGTGCGCACGTCGGCCTGGGAAACGTGGACGACCGACTGCGGTCGGTCTTCGGCGATGACTTCGGTCTGGTCGTGGAGACCGCGCCGGGGGCCGGCACCAAGGTGAGTATGCGCATCCCGAAGTTCCACGCCGGGGTGCGGGTCTGCTGACCGACCGCGAGAGGGGAGAGAGATGGTGCTCACCCGTACCACGTGGCCGTGCCCTGACACGCTGGCGATGAGGCCGGCATGAACCCGCAGGACATGCCTGCAGGGCTGCGCACGCTGGCGGTGGACGACGAGGTACCCGCACTGGACGAGTTGGCCTACCTGCTGCGTGCCGACAGCAGGGTTGCCGAGGTTCGAACCGTCGGTAACGCCACCGACGCGCTGCGGGTGTTGCGGGACGGCGAGGTGGACGTGGTCTTCCTCGACGTACGGATGCCCGGCCTGGACGGGTTGGAACTGGCCCGGGTGCTGCGCCGGTTCGCCGTGCCCCCGCTGGTGGTGTTCGTCACCGCCTACGACGACCGGGCGGTCGACGCGTTCGACCTGGGCGCGGTGGACTACCTGCTCAAGCCGCTGGAACCCGAACGACTGGCCGAGACGCTGCGCCGGGTGTTGGCCGCCCGGGACCGGATCCCGGCCCGCGACGGTGCGGCCCGGCCGGCACCTGACGACGAGGTGATCCCGGTGGAACTGGCCGGCCGGACCAGGTTGCTGCCCCGCTCGGCGGTGCGCTGGGTGGAGGCGCAGGGGGACTACGCCCGGCTGCACACCGGCGACGGCAGTCACCTGGTACGGATTCCGCTGTCGGTGTTGGAGGAACGCTGGGCCGACGTGGGGTTCGTCCGGATCCACCGCTCCTACCTGGTCGCGCTGCGGCTGATCCGGGAACTGCGGCTGACCGGCAGTGGGTACGTGGTGCGGGTCGACGACCGCGAACTGCCGGTGAGCCGGCGGCACACCCGTGAGCTCAAGGACCGACTGGTGCGCGGTGCCAAGGCCGGTTGGATCCGGTCGTAGTGAAAGGGGCGCACCCTGCCCTGGTGGGTCCGGTGATCCAGCGGCGGGTCTGCGGTGTCGGGGGGTCGGCTCACGTGTGTCGCTGATCCGGTTCGGCGGCGGTAGATCGGAATGGTTCGGGCGGGGTTCGGGCCGGTAACCTGCACCCAACATGGACACCACCTCCCAGCCCACCGAGACCGCGGCCTGCCC
>DATCXL010000167.1:0-3440 GCA_036565825.1 Mycobacteriales bacterium | reverse complement strand
CGGCCCACCGCCACGGCCACCGCCATTGCCGCCGCCGGTTCGGTCGTCCGCGTTCAGGGTCGGTTGGGCGCGTTCCTTGTGTCATCGTTCCTCCATGGGTCTGGTCCTGGCGCACCAGGTGGTTGATGCCAGGCCCTCGCTGGGGCGCAGCCCCGGCTCCGGGGCCCCGCCGGAGAGGGGGACGGTGCTGTGCTGCCTTCTGCGGGGGGAGCTTCGCTCCACCCCACACCCCCTGCAAACCCCGTGGCCCGCAGGGACGATCAGCAGACAACCTGGAATCAACCGTCTGGTGGTCGTGCGGTCACGGCGGGCCGCCGAGGGTGGGGTCAGCCCGCGCCCTGCCAGGCAGCGGCGCGTGCGCCGCCTTCCGACTCCCAGACGGTCACCGGCGAGATGTCGTCGTCGATCGGCCGGTCGGCGGTCGTCGCGGCGAGGATCTCCGGGGTGTGGAGCCTGTTGCCCGGGTCTGCCGCGAGAGTCATCGCCGCCTCGGCTGACGCTTGCGCGGTATCCGGCGGGACTACCAGCAGATCGATCCGACTGCCGTTACGGAAGGTCGCGGTCAGCAGGCCGACTGGCTGGGAGGTGAACCAGCCCAACCGGACCACCCTGTCCGCCACACCCATCCGCCGCGGCCGGCTCTCCCACCCCGCCGAGCCCAGCATCACGTGCGACACGGCGCCGCCACGGGCGTCGATGGCAAGGATCAGCCCTGGCAACTCGGTGACCGGATCGGTCGAACGTGGCCACCAGCCACCATCGAGCAACGTGGCACGGGACGTCGACGGTCCCAGGCGTAGTCGCGGTACCGACGGGACCGAGTCGGGGGTCACCGTCGTTCGTTCGGATTTGGTCGATATCATTGATGCCTTCTTGATCACGAGGTAGCGGCGATGCGAGGGTCTGTTCCGACGCGACGTCCACCGATAGGGTGGTTGAGCTGACCTGGGGGTCCCCACGCTGCGCAGATTCCCGTCGGCCCAACGCGGCCGCTGGTTCGGCTGATCTGTCCGGCGGAGTAGGCGGAAACGTTCGCACATGACATGGGTGGTGCTTCACACCCGGCAACCGGAAAGCGGAAACCGTGTCGTGTTTCTGTCTATCGACAGTCAGTTACGACGGGTTCGGATACAGAAAAGGCATGACATCCGTTCGGCCAGGCCGGCTGGCGGGCACCTCAAGACGCGGATGTCGTAGTTCCGGATGCCCTTACCCTACGCTCGTTTTGTTATTTACGACAATCCAGACGATCCGAAACGTTCGGCTGCGAGGTCTGGCCGGGCTGGCGGTTCGCGATTTTCGTGGGACGGCGCGCGGCCCGCGACGGCAGGGGAACCATGGTGACCGGTAACTGGTCAGCGTGGTAGCTGTTGTTCTCAGACTGTTTCGGGTGTCCAGGGGTCACCCTCGACCAGTTGGACGAGGTTCTGCAGAAATGGGTGTCGGTTCTGGCCGCAGTGGTCAGGTACCGATTCTGTCCCGGCGATGCCTGTCTGAATTGAGCTGCAGTGGATCAACGAGCCGCACAGCGGATATTCCACCGATCCATTGCCACCATCCAGGCATCAGGTGGGAAGCGGCCATCTCGGCTGACCCGACGGTGGACCGAAACCCACCGCATCCGTGGGTTGCCGGCTGGCCGGTCTCGACCACCGATCGACCGGGGTCAGACGCGGTCGCGCAGTCCGGTCACGCCCACCGCACTGGCGCAGTGGGCGCCGCAGTAGAAGTGGCCGCCGGCCTCCACGCCGTGTCCGATCACCTTCACGCCGCACTGTTCGCAGATCGGCGCCATCCGGTGGGTGGCGCACTCGAGGCTGTCGAACACGTGCGTCGCCCCCTGGGCACGTACCTCGAAGGCCTTGTCGTACTCGTTCCCACAAACCTCGCAGCGCGCCACCGCCACTCACCCCCGCCGTCGTAGCTGTGATCCCGGCATGACGCCTACCCGATGTGAACGCGGCTGACACCCCGACACACCGCCGGTCCAGGCCGGGTTCACCACGACCGTCGGTGGGCTGTGGGTAGGTTTCCGGTGCCGGCTGCTGGGGCAGTGGTCGCGCATGCGGATAGTTGTGGTCGGTGCCACCGGGAACGTCGGTACCAGCCTGGTGCGTGCCCTGGGCGGCACTCCGGAGGTCAGCAGTGTCCTGGGCCTAGCCCGACGACGTCCCGACTGGTCACCGCCGAAGACCAACTGGGCCACCGCGGACATCGCCCGCGACGACCGCGACGGCCTGGTGGAGTTGTTCGGCGGCGCCGACGCGGTGGTGCACCTGGCCTGGCTGTTCCAACCCAGCCGCGACCCGGTGACCACCTGGGACACCAACGTGGTGGGCAGCGCCCGGGTCTTTGACGCGGTCGCCGAAGCCGGCGTGCCGACGTTGCTCTACGCCTCCTCTGTGGGCGCGTACTCGCCGGGACCGAAGGACCGGATGGTGGACGAGACGTGGCCCACCCACGGCTGGCCGACCGCCGGATACACCCGGGAGAAGGCGTACGTGGAACGGGTGCTCGACGGGTTCGAGGCCCGGTATCCGGACCGGCGGGTGGTGCGGATGCGGCCGGGTTTCACCTTCAAACGCGAGTCCGCGAGTCAGCAGCGCCGGCTGTACGCCGGCCCGCTGCTGCCGGCCCGGCTGGTGCGGCCGGGGTTGGTGCCGTTCGTACCGGACCTGCCCGGGCTGCGGTTCCAGGCGATGCACTCGGCCGATGCCGCCGAGGCGTACCGGTTGGCGGTTGTTCGGGACGTACGTGGCGCGTTCAACATCGCCGCCGAGCCGGTCATCGATACGCAACGCCTGGCCGAGCTGTTGCACACCAGAACCGTCCGCGTTTCCTCCCAGACGGTTCGGCAGGCAGTGGCCGCGGCGTGGCGCCTGCACCTCGCTCCGGTCGCGCCGTACCTGTTCGACGCGGTACTGCGGTTGCCGTTGATGGACGTCACCCGGGCACGCACCGAACTGGGATGGACGCCGCGGTACAGCGCGGTGGAGGCGTTGGATGACTTCCTGCACGGGTTGCGGGGAACCGCCGGCATGCCCACCGCACCGCTGCATCCGCACGCCGGCGGCCGGCTGCGGCAACGGGAGTTCGGCAGCGGCGTGGGCGCCCGTTCGTCAGGAGGACACCAGCGGTAACACCGCCTGTCCGCAGCGGCATGTTTGGCCGGCGCTCCACGGGTATCACCCCCGCATCGTTCGGGAGCGGGCGATGACGTCGACGTGGGCGTGGAGAGAAGGGGCGATGTCGCGGATCTCTCCTGACACAGCGCCGGACAGCCCGCTGGCAGGGCTGTCCGCCCCTCGCCGCAGCCGGTTGGGCACCCGCGGCATCCTTGGCTTCCAGGTCATCTTCGTCATCTTCGTCATCTTGGGCACCCACCACCCGCGGGCCAGCCCGTGACGCCGCGAATCAGCGTCGTGGTCGCGACGCGCGAT
>DATCXL010000140.1:0-3921 GCA_036565825.1 Mycobacteriales bacterium | reverse complement strand
CCCGACGAGGATTCCGCGCCAGCCGATACCACGGATTCGCCTTCCCCGGTGAGCCCGGACCCGCGGACCGTCGACCAGGGCACCGGATCAACGCCCCGTGGGCCAAGGCACGCCGCGCCCGACGACGCCGGTCCCCGGCCGTTGATCGACATGTCCCGCGACCCCACCCCGGGCGTTCCTGACCACGCCGCGCCGGACGACGCGGAGGATGGCACCAGGTAACCGTTGGGTTGTGGCCCCGGTACGCACCCGTAGGCCGTCCTGCGTTCCATCCCACCTGGAACCGGCTCCGAAGATCGAACGCCATCGTGTCAGGAGCCCCTGTCTGTCGATCCTGATCATTCCTTTGCGAAACAGGACCCAGGCGCATGCTCAGCCTGCCGTCAGGGGTGCGACGGGTGGCGCGCCCGCACCCAACCTCGACCGGTTCGGTGGAACCTGCCCACGGCGCCACCGGCGGGGCCCGCCGCCCTGGTGCGCGGCGAGCCCCCAGGCGTGGCCTCAGCGGACGGTGAAACCGGCGGTCATGTTCCCCACCTGCACCTGGTAGGCGCCGGCCTCGACCTTCGGGCGGGCGGTGCCGTCCAGGTCGCCCGGTGTGACGGCCAGCGCCGAGACCGGGAACGGCACACGGACGACCTTCGACTGTCCCGGGTCGAGGGTGACCCGGGCGAACCCGACGAGCCTCTTCGGTGGCACGATGACGTCGCTGACCGGTTGGTGCACGTACACAGGCACCACCTCGGTACCAGCTCGGCTGCCGGTGTTGGTCACCGTCACGGTCACGTCGACCGTGCCGTGCCGGGAGACCGAACCGGTGGCCGACAGCCCCGAGGTCTGGAACGTCGTGTAGCTGAGGCCGAAGCCGAACGGGTACAGCGGGTTGTAGCTGTGCCCCTGGCCCGACGCGGTGTCGGGCAGTTGGTCGAAGAACTTCGGCTGGTCACCCAGGGGCGAGGCGCAGGTGCCGCAGAAGTCGCTCCCCGGAGTGTCCGCTTCGGACGGCCAACTGACCGGGAGCCGCCCGCTGGGGTTGACCCTTCCGAAGAGCACGTCGGCCACTGCGGTACCGGCCTCGGTGCTGCCCTGGTAGGCCATCAGCAGGCCCTGCGCCTCCTTGGCCGGGCCCAGGGCAAGGGGCCGGCCGGCGATCACCACCACGATGACCGGCTTACCCGTTGCCTCCAGTGCGGCCACAAGTTTCTGCTGGTCGGCCGGTAGTGCGGGCGACGGGTTGTCCCCGAGTCCCTCGGCGTAGGCCTTCTCACCCACCACGACCACCACCGCATCGGCGGACCCCGCCGCCGCGACGGCCGAGGCCCGGTCCGGGGCGAAGGTGACCCGCGGATCCGCACCCTGCAGTCCCCTGAGGACCGTGGTTCCTGGAGGGATCTGGTCGGGTGGGCCGACGCAGCAGACGTGACCGGCTCCGAAGACACCCTGCCAGCTCACGCTCCAGCCGCCGAGTTGGTTGGTCATGGAGTCCGCGCTGGGCCCGGTGACGACCAGCTTGGCACCCGACGGTAGGGGCAACAGGTTGTTCTCGTTACGGAGCAGCGTCATTGACTCCCGGGTCGCCTGCAACACCGCGTCCCGGCCGGCGGTGACTGCCGTGTCCGCGCGGCTCGCGTCGACGAACGGGTGGTCGAACAGCCCCAGTTCGAACTTGAGACGCAGGATCCTTCGCACCGACTGGTCGATCCGGCCAACCGTCACCAGGCCCTGCCGCACGTCCTGCGCAAGCCCGGCGTTCCATCCGACGTAGTCCGACGGTGTCATAGACACATCGACGCCGGCGTTCACTGCCTTGGCGATGGCCCCGGGAAGGTCGGCGGCGACGTGGTAACTGCTGGCCAACGCGGGCACGTCACCGAAGTCGCTGATGACCACCCCCCTGAAGCCCATCCGATCGCGCAGTTCGGTGGTGAGCAGGAAGTGCGACGCGGTGGCGGGGATGTTGTTGAGCGATCCGGAATCCACCATGACGGTGGCCGCGTCGGCATTGATGGCGCCCGCGTAGGAAGGAAGGAACACGTCCTGGAGGTACCGCACCGGCAGTTGGGCCTCGGCCCGGTCATGCCCGTTGATCGACTGCGAGTACCCGGCGAAGTGCTTGACCGTGGCCGCAGCTCGCAACGGGCCATCACCTGATCCCTGGAGCCCGCGCACGAAACTCGCGCCCATCGCCGCGCTCAGCGCCGGTTCCTCGGCCCAGGTCTCGTACGCCCGACCCCACCGGTTGTCCCGGTACAGATCCTGGACCGGAGCGAAGTCCCAGGTCCAACCGGTCGCGGTCAGCGCCCGGGAGGTGACACTGCCACCCGCCTCGGCCATGGCCGGATCCCAGGTCGCCCCGATCCCGATCGACTGCGGGAAGAGCGGCGCCTGGAACGGGTGACCGAAGCCGTGAACAGCGTCCACCCCGAAGATGACCGGGATGTGCAACCGCGAGTGGTCGACGGCGTAGTGCTGGATGGTGTTGTACCACTCGGCCCAGTCCGCTCCGGTGTTGCCGACGGGGTTATCGGTACCACCGGCCAGGATCGACCCGGTGAAGTTCTTGATCAGGACCGTGTCGAGGCAGTTCTCCTGTAGTTGGTCGGTGTTCCCGCCGGAATCCCTGCAGTTACCGTCGGCCGGACTGGTCGTGTCACGCAGCGCACCCACGACTATCTGGTCCATCTGGCCGATCTTCTCCGCCAGGGTCATCCGCCTGAGCAGATCTTCAACCCGCGATGAGATGGGGGCGTTCCGGTCCAGGTACAACGGTCCGGAGGCCCTGGGCGCCGCCCGGACGGCCGGCGCCGCCACCAGGAGCGCGATGGTGCTCAGCGCCACCGTCGAGATCGTCAACGTTCTGATGTACCGGTTCCGATGCTTCGCGGTGAGACGACGAAGCGCACGAGGTAACGCAGGACGATGCATGGCGTCATCCGTTCCCTTCCGGCTGTTGTCCGGTCAATCTTGGGTACCCGCGAATTGATCACTCGTTCCCTGGCCGGGTCCGTTGGGTAACGCTGACGGACCTGTGGAAAGGCAGTCCGGCGTCATGCCTGGCACGGCCAGTCGGGCCGACCAAGGCGCACCATCACGTTTCGCTTATCGCATTGCGATGTCAACCCTGGCATAACAGTATTTGTCAACCACCGAGATCGGGACCGTCCGGCGTCACCAGACATCGGCAGCGGCGCCCAGCCCACATGGCCCTCGCCAACCATCTGTCAACACGCGGTGAGGCCAGCCCGGTCGACGGTGCCGCGTACCCCTTGACCGGGACAGCAGCCTCGGACCGAAGGCGTGGGTTGGTTCGATGCCTTCGGCCCCTGCGCGTCGTTCGTTGATTTCGGTGAGGGTTTCTGTCGGTGCTTGTTTCCGGTGTCCCGATCAGCGCGTTCTCCCCGACGAGCTGACCCCGATCGACCGCAGGGGCGGCACGCGCCCGGGAACCTCGCACGGTGGTTGTCGAGCTGGGGAAACTGTCGGATTCGAACCGGCGCGGATGGACGAAGCTCTGCGGGATGCGACGCGGTTGCCCTGGTCATGCCGGCGCCGGCGGCCGTGTCCGACCTCCCCGGTTCGCGCCATCACGCGGCGGGACTGACCGTCACCGGTAGACCACCGCGGATGCGGAGCGAGAGCATCGGCTCAGGCACCACCCGGTGATCGGGCAGCGTGGTGAGTCGCAGCTCGCGGCAGACCACGGCGATCACGAATGTTGCCTCCATCAGGCCGAGGCTGCTACCGACGCAGACCCGCGGCCCCGCACCGAAGGGAATGTAGGCATAGCGTGGCGGACTCACGGTGCGCGCCGGGTCGAAGCGGTCAGGGTCGAAGCGCTCGGGGTCGGCCCAGAAGTCAGGGTGGCGGTGCAGCGTGTAGGGGCTGACCAACACGTCAGACCCGGCCGGTACGTGATAACCG
>DATCXL010000102.1:0-4450 GCA_036565825.1 Mycobacteriales bacterium | reverse complement strand
GCCGCCGCCGTAGTTGCCAGCGGCAACACCGGCCACCGAGGCTGACGCGACCGCCGAGGACCTGCCCGGGGCGCCGCCGCCCAGCTTGGCATCACCACCGCCACCGGAGATGCCGAGGCTGCCACTACTCCACCCCGGCTCGCCAGCGCCACCCGACGCGCTGTAGTCGCCGCCCGTTCCGCCGCTGCCGCCACTGCCCGGCGTTGCGCCGAACGGGGTAGAACCCGGCGATGCCTTGAACCCGCCTTGCCCGCCGTTGGCCACGATTGGTGTCGTGTGCCCAAACGTCAGGTCGCCGCCATCGCCGCCGTTGGCGCCGACCGCACCGACGCCGGGCGCGCCGATCGTGACCGTTACCGAGGCGGCCACCGTGGACGCATCCAAAATCTTGCGTGTGTACTCACCGGCACCACCACCAGAACCCTTGCTGCACTGCCCGGCACCGGCCGCGTCGCTGCCGCCACCGGCACCGCCCGAGGCTTGGCCCTCGACGATCATCCACCGGGCGTTCGGGTCCTTCTCGAAATCGCCAGTCGCCGTAATCCTGGTCACCTTCGGAATGGTGTCCATGCGGGCCAGCTCGACGTCGACCGCCTCGGCCAGGTCCTGGCCGAGGTTCGGGCCGTTCGGGGCGTCGCCGAGGTCCTGATACGGCAGGCCGTAGTTGGGGGTTGCGCCAGGCATCGCGGTGTCTCCTAGGTGATCGATCGGAAAATGGCAATTGCGTTGACGGTGGCAACGTTGAACGGGGACGCGGCCAGCGCAGCCGTGCAATCGGCGTACGCCTGCACGGTGATGGCCGAGCCGGGGTCGGTAATGACCGCCGTGTTGAACGCGGCCAGCGCGCCCATGCCGAAGTCGCCGCTCACGTCCGAGGCGATACCGAGCGACATGGCCGAGCCGGTCAGCCCGTTGATACCCGCATAGGCCAACGCCTGTTGGCGGCTGGCAGTGCTGTTCACCAGGCTGACCGAGGCCATGACCGTCACGGCGGCCTCATCGGCCCAGGCGGGCACGTCGATGGTCTTGGACGCCTGTTGGGTAAAGGTCGCGGGCTGAGCGAAGTTGGTTCGGAAGTCAAGCGCGCTGCCGAACGCCACCGACGCACCCGCAAAGTTCGGGTCATTCGGCGGGGTCACGCGGCCGACGATGAACCATGACGCGCCCTGGCCGAGCAGCCCGACGATATGACCGGCGCGCAGCGCGATGGCCTCGCCGGTGTTCAGAATCGGCACGTTGGTCAGCGTGCCGCCGCCGAGCTGGATGGTGTTCTCTCCGGTCGAGCTGTCCCAGGACAACACGGTGCCTTGCCGGAACCGCACGGCGGGGCCGGTGTTGCCGAACAACGGGGCCAGGTCGTCGCTGATCATGCGCCAGTTCCAATCAGCTCGGTCTGTTGCTCGCGGGTTTTCAGCTTGACCGGCTCGTCCGGGGTCAGCGGGACGGTGGCCTCATCCACCACATGCGTCTCAGTGAGCAGCGCCCGGGACCTCGAGGTTTTGGGGTAGGCCACGCCGAGCACGTCGTACGGCTCAATGGCCGGGTTGGCGATGCTGGACAGGTCGACCTGGTACGGCAGGCCGAGCTTCTGGCGTAGCAGCGCCTCGGCCGCGGTCCGAGCCTGGGCGTCGGTGGTGATGAACGGTGAGCTGTAGAACATCGGCACGCTGCCGAACTCGCCGCCGTAGTAGGTCGGGCTGGACGGGTCGAGGTTGAACGCCACGCCGTACGCGGGCGCGGTGGTGTCTCCAGCCTCACCCGTGGCGACTACGGCGTTGTAGACCCCTTCCCGGGTCAGTCCGCGGCTCATCTGGACCAGCACGCCGTCTTGCCCGGCGTCGATCGTCCAGGCCGGGGCGCCCGCGGTCGAGGGGGGCGTCTTGATGACGAAGATTCCGCGGTGGTCCCAGTACCCGATCTTTCCGAGCGACTTGAGTAGGTCGAGCAACGTTCCCAGGCGGTCATCCTCGGCCACGATCGTGCGGTTAATCGTGTCGTCTCGCACGTCCGTGTCATCCCATTCGATGATCCCCGCGAAGAAATACACACCCCAAATTAGCGCGTTGACCAGGTCGCCATTAGTCATGGTCGAGGGGAATTGTTGCGGGGCCAGGAATCGACCGTCACGCAATCCGGCGTTGCGGTCGGACCCGGATATCTCGATGACGCCGCCAGGCGCCTCGTCCTGTTCGATGGTGTCGATTCGGTAATACCCGAGGCCGACCCATTCGCGCTGTCCGTTGCCGTAGGCCAGGCCGCGCTCGACGTACACATAGTGCCCGTACGGTGCGAGGGTGTCGGACGCCGACACCGGCCAGGGCCACTCGGTGGTCAGGCTCAGGGTCGAGCGAATCTCGGCGGTCGCGCTGTACTTCACATCGCCGCCCAGAATGGGAATCTCGACGCCGCCCGGGTTGGTCCCAGTCCGAAACTCGGGCTGCACACGCGCCCGGAACACGGCCAGGTGACTACCGCGCAGCGTCGACAGGAACCGATCTGATACCGGCCTCACGGGACGATCACGTCCGAGGCCGAACCGACGCGCTCCAACAGGTCGGCCCACGTCGCGTTGTCGGCCAGCAGGTCGGCCCAGGTCGGGTAGTCGGCCAGGACCGAGGTCCACGTGTAGGTCGAGCCGACGACCTCGGGGCCGGGCGCTGCCACACCGGTCAACGGCACGTCCCACAGCCGCCTCGGCGACAGCCGCAGAGTTGGCCGGCGGGCTGTGTCGCCGACCGCGAAGTATCCGCCAGGCATGTGCTGCGCGGTCGAGGGTAGCTGTAGGAACACGATCTCGCCGGACGCAAACAGGTGGTCGAGGTCGCTTTCCTCGGCCGCCGTGTGGGTCATGAGCTGGACGGTGTAGGCGATGCTGGACGCCACGTCGCCGACCGCCACCGGGTTGCTGCGGCCAACCACGTCGAACAGGCCACGCCGGGCACGCCGGGTCACGTCCGAGCGGTCGACCACGGTCACAGCCCGGTTGAGGTACGGCGCCGCGGGCACCTTCAGCCACGCCTCGGTCACGTCCTGGGTGATCGTCACGTCATAGGTCGCCACCGCCGTCAGGTCGGCATCGGTGTAGGACTGCACCCGGTACGTCAGCGGGACGCCCGGCTCAAACTCGTAATCGTCCAGGTGGGCGCTCTCGCTGTTGACCTGTACCGGCCAGCCGCCGCGTACGGTCACGTAGGACGAGAAATTGTTGGTGGTGCGCCAGAACACGCACCGGGTCGCGGTCGCGCCGAGCAGGTCGGCCGACAGCCGGATACGGCTCAGGATCGGGTCATAGGTCGCGGTGAGGCTCACGCTGCCGCTCCCGCCCGCACGGTACGGCGTAGCGCCCTGTCGCGCTTGCGTAGCTCGACCTGGACCACGCGCACGACCTCGCCGCCGATCTCGATGTGTGCCTCAAGCACGGTCGGGCCGCTGTCGTGGTCGAGCGGCACGACCGAGGCGCCCGTGGGCAGGTTCAGCAGTTCCGGCCCGGCCTCGCCGACCATCGCCAGGCCCGGCGCAATCGCTCGACCGCCGCGCGCCAGGTAAGGAATGTTGGGCGTGTTCAGGGTGAATCCGCCGATTTTGCCGACGCCAGGAATATGCGTGTCGACGCCAGGAATGGTGAATGAAAGGTTATTCCATTTGCCGACTACCCAGTTTATGGACGATTTGAATGCACCGGTAATTCCGTTCCACATCCCGGAGCTGGCCGACGTGATCCGTTTAGGTAGGCCCTTGACGAATCCGACTGTCGCGTTGAACGCGCCGACTACGCCGTTCTTGGCCGCTACGGCGCCGCCGCTGATCTTGTCCCACGTCCACTTGATGCCCGGCCACAGCGTGCCCGAGAAGAATCGACCGACCGCCGCCGCTGCCACCTGTACGCCGCGGAACGCACCGGTCACGATCGCACGGAAGGTGGCCGAGCGCTTCCAGGCCAACACAATGACCGCGATGAGCGCCACGATTGCGAGCACGACCAGGCCGAGCGGGTTGGCGGTCATGGCCGCGTTCAGCAGCCACTGACCAGCAGTCCACGCCTTAGTCGCTACGGCGACCGCCTTCTGTTGCACGGCGTACGCGAGCGCGGCCACCTTGGCCCGGATGAACTGAACCGCAGACAGGTTCATCACCAGGTTGAGGCCCGTACCCACACCGGACATGAAGTCTGTCGCCAGCGCGACCGACTGGAGTCCGCCCGCGTACTTGTCCAGGCCGACCAGCTCGAACCCGGACGACAGCGCGCCCAGTGAGTCGGTGGCCTTGCTCGACTTGTCGTCCAGATTCTCGGCCCGGTCGCCGACTGTCCGCAGGCCCTTCTCGGCCTTGTCTGCGGCCTGTTCGAGGCCCTTGGCGTCACCGCTGAACTTGATGCTGACGGTGCGGAGTCCCGACGCCATCACTCACCCCCGTTGAATTCTCGAATGATGGCGTCGGCCGCCGCGTTCCA
>DATCXL010000095.1:0-3441 GCA_036565825.1 Mycobacteriales bacterium | reverse complement strand
TGACGGTGCTGGATGACAGCAGCGAGGGGGCCGGCACCAGCCCCCTGCGTTCACGCTGGGGGCGAGTACCGGATCCTTCGAGCGCGACGAGCGGGGTGCGCCGCTCGCGGGGAGATCTTGTGGCCACAGCCCAGAAGACCGCCCGGAGAACCATCCACAAGGCCGACCGTAGGCCCCCCACCACCAGGACGGTTGTCCTGGACACCAGCGTGCTGTTGTCCGACCCAGGTGCTCTGGCCCGTTTCCAGGAGCAGCTGGTTGTCCTCCCACTCGTGGTGATCACCGAGTTGGAGGGCAAGCGCCACCACCCCGAACTCGGGTGGTTCGCTCGGCAGGCCCTACGCATGCTCGATGACCTACGGATTCGTTACGGTCGGCTCGACGCGCCGGTGCCCGTGGGAGACGGCGGCGGCAGCCTGCGGGTAGAACTCAACCACACCGACCCCGAGGTGTTGCCGTCCGGATTTCGGACCGACTCCAACGACACCCGCATCCTGGCCTGCGCCCTGAATCTGGCGGCCGACGGGCACGACGTCGTGCTGGTCACCAAGGACCTGCCGCTGCGGGTGAAGGCGGCCGCGGTGGGCGTCGCCGCGGACGAGTACCAAGCCCAACTCGCGGTGGACCACGGTTGGACCGGAATGGTGGAGTGCGATGTCGACGTCGCCGACATCGACCGGCTCTACGCGGGGGAACGGGTTCAACTCGACTCGACCGGCGAACTGCCCTGTCACACCGGGCTGGTGTTGCTCTCCAGCCGTGGCTCCGCGCTGGGCCGGGTGCTTCCCGACAAGTCGGTACGGCTGGTTCGGGGCGACCGGGAGGCGTTCGGCCTGCACGGCCGTTCGGCCGAGCAGAGGGTGGCGCTCGACCTTCTGCTCGACCCGGACGTGGGCATCGTCTCGCTGGGCGGCCGGGCCGGGACAGGCAAGTCCGCGCTGGCGCTGTGCGCGGGTTTGGAGGCGACCCTGGAGCGCCGCCAGCACCGCAAGGTGGTGGTGTTCCGACCGCTCTACGCGGTGGGCGGCCAGGATCTGGGCTACCTGCCGGGCACCGAGGGGGAGAAGATGCAGCCCTGGGCGCAGGCGGTGTTCGACACCCTCGGTGCGTTGGTCAGCCGGGATGTCATCGACGAGGTGCTGGACCGGGGCATGTTGGAGGTGCTGCCGCTCACCCACATCCGGGGCCGGTCGCTGCATGACTCGTTCGTGATCGTCGACGAGGCCCAGTCGCTGGAACGTGGCGTGCTGCTCACCGTGCTGTCCAGGATCGGGTCGGGTTCCCGGGTGGTGCTGACCCATGACGTGGCACAGCGGGACAACCTGCGGGTAGGACGCCACGACGGCATCGCCACCGTGGTGGAGGCGCTCAAGGGCCACCCCCTGTTCGCCCACGTCACGCTCACCCGCTCGGAACGTTCGCCCATCGCCGCGTTGGTCACCGAGATGTTGGAGGACCTGCCGTTTTAGATGATTGGTTCCAGGCCCTCGCCGGGGCGGAGCCCCGGCTCCGGTGTCCCGCCGGAGGGGGGATGGTGCTGTGTTGCCTTCTGTGGGGGGAGCTTCGCTCCACCCCACACCCCCCTCGAACCCCCTGGCCCGCGGGGACGATCAGCGGACATCTTGGAATCAACCATCAAGTGGCCGTCAGTTCCCTCGCCGGGGGCGGAGCCCGACTCCGGAACCCGGTGTGCTGGGCGCGGTGCGCGCTGTGTGGTCTTCTGTGGGGTGGAGCCCTGCTCCACCCCACACCTCCCTCAACCCCGTGGTCGGCAAACGTGATCGGAAGGGATCCGGGAACCAACCGTCCGTCGTGGCGGGCAGGGCCGGCGCGCCGCGAAACCGGTCGGCGGCATCCTCTACCGTGATGCCGGGGCGCTGTGTGACGGCCCCAACCTGGTCCGTAATCGTCGAGTAGGCAGATCCTGAACGAACGCAGGTGTGACGTCGGGGCGACGTCCGGTCGTGGCCGGGTGGGCGTGGTGGCTCGCGTCGGCTCCGACGGCCGCGTGGCCGGGCTCTCCGGGCCTCCCGTGGCGTTCTGGCTCTCCGGGCACTTCGCGGCGTTCTCGGCACAGGGGTGTTGATGGTGCTGTTGGCGGTCGGGTCGGACAAGGGGTCCCCGGGAGTCACCACGACGGCCCTGACGCTTGCCGCGGTGTGGCCGCGACGCGCCGTGTTCGCCGAACTCGACCCGTTCGGCGGGGACATCGCCTTCCGGCTGCGCGGGCCACGCGGGGTTCCGCTGTCGCCGCGCACCGGCCTACTCAGCCTCGCCGCCGGGATACGTCAGGGGGCCCGCCCCGAACAGGTCTTCGAGCACACCCAACGCCTCGAGGGTGGGCTGGAGGTGCTGTTGGGGTTGGCCCAGGCCGAACAGGTGTCCGACCTGGACGGACTGTGGGGACCGTTGGGCACGCTGCTGGCCGGTATCCCCGGCGTGGACGTGATAGCCGACTGTGGTCGGCTCTACTCCCGGACCCCGGTGTTGGACCTGCTCGGGTACAGCAGCGCGATCCTGTTGGTGACCAGGCCGGCCATCGACGCGGTGGCACACCTGCGGGCCCGCGCCAGCGCACTGGGCACCCAGTTGCGGAGTCACGTTCCTGGTGGCGTCCCGCTCTATGTCGGGGTGATCACCAGGCCCCGTGACGACAGGTCGCCACGGGAGATCGACATGGTGCTCAGGCAGGCGAACGCGCCGGCCTCGGTGATCGGCCGGATCGCCTACGACACCCAGGGCGCCGGCATGCTCACCGGTGAGTGGCTGGGTCGGTTGGACAAGTCGCTGCTGGTTCGTTCGGCGCGCGAGATGGCCGGCAGGCTTGCCACCGCGACCCGGACCGGCGGCTGACCGCGTCGATATCCCGACCCGAAATCACCCACCTGGGTAGGCGACGGCGACCCGACGGACGGACCACACTGGCGGGGTCCGCCAGGTGGACACGGGCCCGGGAGGTGGCGCGACGAGGTGACCAGACCGATGACCGGCGCCCCGCTCGAACGGGCACACCGGATGCACCGCCGGTACAGGCGCCGGAGCGAGATCGTTCGCGGCCTGCTCGCCGGGATCGTCGCGGTGACCGCGGTCCTGGGTGTGCCGGTCCTGCTGGTGGCGGTGGTCGGCAATCCGTTGCCCAACTCCGATGGCGGGTTGTTCACCGGATCGGCGGCCCGCATCGCGGTCAGGACCGGGGCCTGTCTGGCATGGTTGGGCTGGGCGCAGTTCCTGCCGTGCCTGTTGGTGGAGGTGCTTGCCGGAGTACGTGGGCAGGGCCTGCCCCGGCGGGTACGCGTCGCCGTCGTGCCGGTGCAGGACCTGGCCCGGCGGCTGGTCGTTCCGATGTTGTTGTTGTCCGCCGACCAGGGTCTGCGCAGCGCCGCGCCCCCGGTGGTGGATGCCGGTGGTCGGCCCGGACCGGTGCTGGCCCAACCGGGGCCG
>DATCXL010000073.1:0-5988 GCA_036565825.1 Mycobacteriales bacterium | reverse complement strand
CCGGCCGCCCTGTCCCCGGACCTGACCGGCCAGTTCGACCGGCTCGCGCGTGACGTGTTCACGCACGGCCTGGTCGCCGCCAGCAGGCCGGCGCTGAGCGTGGTGGTCGCCGTCTCGCTCCTCGCCAGCCTGCTTGCCGCCCTCACGATCCGGCGGCGGTCACCGGTCGCGCCCACGACCACCCTCGAGCGGTGATCGCCATTAACGCACCCGGTTCCAGCCGATTCGCCTGGAACCGGATCCCTGTCGAACGGCATCGTGTTGGAGGTTCTGAGCAGACGCTTCCGCGGGTCCCGAGGGAGACGGCGATGCGGGCCGTCGCCGGAACCAACTGTTCATCCGGTCGGATGGGCTCGCACTATTCGTTCGCGTCCCCGGTTGCCTCTGGTGAACAGATCGACCAGGGCTGTGGAACCGGCGGGATGTGACCCGCGCAGCGCGCCGACGGCAGCGGTCAGGTCCCGGACCACCGCCTCCAGGACCGCTGCAACCGGTTCGGCATTCTGCACCAGGATGTCCTGCCAGAGGGCCGGTGCGCCGGCCGCGACCCTGGTCGTGTCCCGCGCACCCCGGCCTACCAGCGACAGCAGCGTCTCGTCGGCACCGACAAACCGGGCGGCGAGCGCCGCCGAAACCAGGTGCGGCGCGTGCGAGACCGTGGCGACGATCCGATCGTGGACGTCGGGTGCGAGCACCGCCGGCACCCCTCCGCACACAGTGACCAGATCGGACACCGTGCGCACCAGTTCCGGTGACGTCACCGGATACGGGCACAGGGCCCAGGGCCGGCCCGCGAACAGCGCTCCGCGCGCCGCCGCCGGCCCGGACAATTCGCGGCCGGCGATCGGATGCCCGGGAACATAGGTGGCGAGGTCGCAGCCGACGCGTCGGGCGTCCGCACAGATGCGGGCCTTCACGCTGGCGACGTCGGTGTACACGGTGCCGAGGCGTCGGCGCTGGGCATCACGCAGCACACTGACGACAGTGGACGGTGGGGTAGCGATGACCACGGCGTCGGCGGTGGGAACGTCAGATGTCAGCGCCACGCCCGCTCCCATCCGCAACGCCTCGGCCAGCGAGTCACGATCCTGGTCGGACAGTGCGACGTGGATTTTGGCTCGCCGTAGCGCGAGGGCGACCGAGGTGCCGACCATGCCGCTGCCGAGAACCGTGACGCGTCGGATGGGAGGCGAACTCATCGGCGTGGTGCCTTTCCGCGATGGTGATGCGTGACCGTCGGAACCGTTCCTCGGACTCCCGGAGTGTGCGGATGGGTGGTGCGTGTGCTGGCAGTCAAACCCCGATCGCAAGACCGTGCGCGTCGAGAGATCAGGGGTCGCCGTGGTCGATCTGGATCGCACGGTCTGGATCGCACGGTCTGGACGATCTCAGGTCGCGCACCCGATGACGCCGGTTGCCACCCCGAGACGCGACCACAGCGCCGGCCACCACCCGCTCAGCCGCGCGTCACCGGCGTCGGGAACTGGCCGGGGGCGCGGCCGGGTCCGGCGGGTCCGCGGTAGGCCTGGGCGATAGTGAGCCACTCGGCGGTGTGATCGCCCGAAACGGTGAGGTTGAGATCGCGGTGGTGACGACGTCTGGTCACGAGAAGACAGAAGTCGACGGCGGGACCCCCGACCCTCTCCGGACTGTCAGGCGGGCCGAAGGTCCACAGTGCTCCGGTGGGCGAGGTGAGTTCGTACCGGAACTCCACCTGGGGTGGGGTGAGGCCGTGGGCGTGGTAGCCGAACTCCCAGGTCCGAACGGCGAACGCGGTGACGTGCCGGATGCGGTCAGTGTGGTGACGTGGCACACCGAGCGCGTCGGCGATGTCCTGGCCGTGCCCGAAGAGTTCCATCATGCCGGCGGCAGCCAGGACAGCCGGAGGCAGCGGGGTGACCAGCCAGGGAACGGTGTGGCCGGGTGGTACAGCGGCGAGCGCCTTCACCGCGGTCGCGCGTTCGGCTTGCCATCGGGCCCGGAGCACTCCCGGCGGGTCGGTGAGGTATTCGGACAGCGCGGCGGTGACATTGGCATCGAAGTCGTCGCTCAGTCCGGCCGTCATGGCGACGAACGCGGTCGGATCGGCCGCCGCCATGCCCGCCATGCGGAAGGTCGCGGTGAGATGGGCGATCTGGTGGCCGATCGTCCAGCCGGGAGCAGGAGTTGGAATCGTCCACTGGTCTGGGCGTAGGTCGGCGACCATCTGGTCGACGCTGTCGCCTTCGGCGGTGAGGTCGGCGATCACGTCCGGTAACTGCGTCACACGCCTGTCCTCTCAATGAGATATGGCACACGGTCGAAAGACGCGGAACTGACCGCGCCGCCGTGACTGGTATGGATCGCTCGCACGGTCCGCCTGTCGGTCCACACGCGAGCTGCGGTTGTCGGTATGGGTCACGATGGTTGAGGGCCCGCCGACCGCATCACATTGATGACGTCGAACCAAGAGTGGACGAGTGGTGGTCCGCTGTCTTCTCCGGTGCTGCTCTTCGTGACCTGCCCCAGGTGTGGCTGTGCTGATCGCGGCCGCAGGGACAACCTCCGCGGCGCAGGCCTCTCCCCCGTCACCTCGGGCAGTCGCAGCGGACGCCGCCACCCCGGCCACCCAGTCGGCACAGCAACTCGTCACCAGCAGGGCCGCGGAGTTGCACGTCAGTGCCAGCGACGCGTTCACCCAGCGCCCGGTGATCAGCACCAGAGACGGCCTGCAGTACCTCGGTACGACCGGACCTACAAGGGACTGCTCGTCTTCGGCCTCGCCCTGAGGCACTGCGGGCGACGGGCGTGTCAGTCGTTCCGTGTATGGCCGGGCCGTTAGTTGATGGTGACGCGGTCTCCGAAGTAGACGGAGAACGTGTTGAGGGTGGTCTTCCATCCGTCCTTGCCGGCGGCTCCGATTTCACCGCCAGGTCGGGTCATGGCTCGGATGGTGAGGTAGAGGGTTTTGAGGACTGAGTCCTCGGTGGGGAAGTGTCCGCGGTTCCTGGTCGCTTTCCGCAGCCGGGAGTTCAGGCTCTCGATCGTGTTGGTCGTGTAGATCACCTTACGGATCTGGGGTGGGAACGCGAGGAACGGAACGAACTCCGCCCACGCGTTCGTCCACACACGGACGATCGCCGGGGCGACTTTGAATAGGCTCGGCCGGTGGCGCGCGATGAGGGCTATCTCCTGGACAACCAGCAGGCCGAGGCGGGGCGGCGTTTCAACGCGCTGGCCGAGCTGTTCGACCCGGTCACCTTCCGGCATCTTCGGGCCGTGGGCGTCTGTGCCGGCTGGCACTGCTGGGAGGTGGGCTCGGGTGGCCCAAGCGTGCCCGCGTGGTTGGCCGAGCAGGTGGGGCAGGCGGGTCGGGTGATGGCCAGTGACCTTGATATCGCCTGGATGCCGTCGGGGGATGTTCGGTTCGAGGTGTTGCAGCATGATGTGGGAACGCAGGAGCCGCCGACGGGGCCGTTCGATCTCGTGCATGCCCGGCTGGTCCTGGTACACGTGCCGCAGCGCGCGGCTGCGCTTGCCGCGATGGTGGGGGCGCTACGTCCTGGCGGGTGGCTGGTCCTCGAAGACGCCGACCCCGGATTGCAGCCACTGATCTGTCCCGATGAGTACGGCCCGGCCCAGCAACTGGCGAACCGCCTAAGGCGCGGGTTCCGCGAGCTGCTGGCGCAGCGCGGCGCCGAGTTGGTGTTCGGGCGTACGCTGCCGCGGCTGCTGCGCGAGGCCGGCCTGGTCGATGTGCAGGCCGACGCGTTCTTTCCGATCACGTCGCCGGCCTGCAACGTGTTGGAGGCTGCCACGGTCGAACAGATTCGCGACCGGATGATCGCTGGTGGCATCGCGACCGCGCAGGAGATCGACGAGCACCTCACGAACGTCGCCACCGGCCAACTCGATCTCGCGACCGCGCCACTGATCTCGGCATGGGGACGCAAGCCCGCCGCCTGAGGCGTAATGCAGCGGTTGACGGTCAACCGGATCATGTCGGTGATCGCGGTGGTGTCCGGTGTTCGCCTGGTCTCTGTCGCACGCCCAACGTGGTGGCGGCGGTGCGACAGGAGGTGCCCGACCTGAGAACCGGGAAGCGCCCCTGCACCACAATGACTTCATTCCACCCGTGGCTCACACCGAAACCGTGACAGGGCCGGTCTGGGTGCTCAGCCGCTCACGAAGCAGAACTCGTTGCCCTGCGGGTCGAGCATCACCTGGAAGCTGCCCTGCTCGTCAGTGACCGTCTCGCCCACTCGGGCCGCGCCCAGCCGCCGGGCCGTAGCCACGGCCGCCTCGATGTCGTCGACGCTGATGTCCAGGTGCAGCCTGTTCTTCACATCCTTGTCCTCTGGGACAGGCTGGAACGACAACCGCGGGAATCCCGGCGGCTGGACATGAGACCAGCCCAACGCCCGGTCAACAGGGTCGCCACCGAGCAGTCGAGCCCAGAACCGAACCAGCGCCCGGGGCTCACGACAGTCGATGACGATCTGATCAAGTCGTGTCCGCGTGAGAGTCACCCCGGGTCGACGGGCCGCGGGCCGACACCGGCACGAAGCGCGCGGCGGTTACCGGTCACCACCGACTCCGGGGTCGACGCGGATCCTGGCCCGCGAACCGGTCGAGGACCTCGGGAGATACCTCCTGCCCCAGCAGTGTCCACAGGTTGCGGCCGAGCCGAACGAAGGCCGGATGGTAGGTCAGATGCGCCGCGGTGGCGTTCGGGCGAACCCCACGGGCCTCACACCGGGCCAGCAGGGTCTGCCGGTCCAGTACGCGGTGGGGCGCCTCGTCCAGCACCGCGACCATGATCCGGCTCTCCGCACCCAACACCTCCCGCCAGTCCAGCGGCTCGCGGGTGGAGATCAGGCAGTTGCCGCCCTCCTCGGTCACCACGAAGTCCTCGTGTCCGGCGCAGAATGCCCGCACGGCGTGCGCGGCCGGCGGCACCACCTCCCGACCAGCCGAACCACCGCCGAAGTTGCGCCACTCGTAGAGGCGGCGAATCGCGGCGGTGAGCACCGGTAACGGCATGGGCCGGTGCAGGCACAGCGTGGTGCGCAGCGCGGTCACCAACCTGTTGCGCGTCGTACCTGGGTAAACGTAGTAGCGGCCGGTCAGGTGGCACACGTCCGGCGCGGAACGCAGGTACCGGTCGGTGTCGTCGTCGGTGAGCTTCCAGCCCTCGATGGCCACCTCGTCGGCCAGTTGTTCGACCTGGAACACCCCGTGTCGGGAGGTGAGCTTGCGGGCCGCGGCGAGGACCGCCCTGGCCTCCCGGACATCGCGCGCCACCATTCCGTGCGACGCCGTCACGTGCAGCGTTCGACCGCTGAACACCGCGGCCGCGCGCAGGCTGTCGAACGAGACGCGCGAGCTGGTCAGACCCTCCCGCTGGAACCGTTCGCCCAACTCCTCCAGACTGGCCGGCGCCAACTCGTGCAGCAGCGCCATCACCCGGTCCACCTGGGGAAGGTAGGGCCGCAGGCAGTTCGGTAACGAGATGTGTTTGGCCATGACCTGGCGGACCCGCTCACGGGTCACCCCCAGGCGTTGACCCACCTCCTCGAGGGTCATCGGCGGCGCCCCGGTCAGACCGGTGCGCAGTGCCATGGCCTCCAGCCAGCGGCTCTCGCAGGGGCGTCGCCGGCCCGTGCTGTGGAACTCCTCGTCGGCGGCGCGCAACAGGTCGACCAGGGCGTGTTCCAGCGGCATCGCCGCGATCCTGCGGGCCACCTCCATGACTGCGGCGCGGACCTGCTCGGTGAGTCGGTCGGCCAGGTCCGCGACCGGTACGACCCTACGTAGGCCCTCGGACCGTAGCTCGGCGGGAAGGGCGTTCCGTAGGCGTGGATCGTCGTTTCGTAACCCCGCGGGAATGCCCTCCGTTGACGTCTCCTCACCTGAGGCGTCGTGTGGAACCCGTGTCAAGCGGCCTCCCGCCGTCGAATCGAGTTTGTGTCGCGTCGAAAAGGGGGCCCGAAACAGAGTACCTGACAC
>DATCXL010000069.1:0-3109 GCA_036565825.1 Mycobacteriales bacterium | reverse complement strand
CGGCCCGACGGGATATCCCTGCCGGGCCGGGCGTGTCCCCTATCGAACGACCGGCACTCGCAGTGCGTGAGCCCATGTTCCGCCAGTCTCCGACACCCATCCTCCGGACGGGCGCACACTCGTCTCCGGATACCGCGTCGGGTCCGGAAGCTCCGGAGCGAGCGAGGCCTGCCGTGCGACGATGTGCTCACCGAGCCGCCGCAGTGCGTCCACACCGGTGAAGGTCTGCCCGTCCTCCACCAGGACTGGCAGGTCCGACGTGCCCAGTGCCTCCTGTTCGGCACGCCAGGAGCGGATTTGGCAGTAGGCATCGGTCGTTATCGGGCCGCGATCGAAACTCACCGCGAAACCCGACTCGAGCAGCGGTAGCGCTGTGGAATGGCCGCGCAGGATCGGGCCTGTCAGTGGTGTGCGCAGCACCGTCGGGCTGCCGATGTCGGCACCGTCCACCCAGTACAGCGCGAAGAGCAGCCGGCGCACGTCGTCGGCGACACCCGCACCGTGGGCCTCGGCGTACGCGGAGACCGCCGCCTCTGTTCTCGGGGTGAAGGTGGGCATCGTGTGCGGCAACGGCTCACCGGGCAGCAGCAACCCGGTGACCAGCGACATCTCCCGCGCCAGGCTGTCACGGCCGGCGTCATCGAGTGGCTGGCCGGTGACCGGCAGGAGACGGTGGTTTTCGACGGCACGCCAGTCGATGGCGACGCCGGCGGCGATCAGTGCGTCAGCGCGACGGCTGGCGAGGTAGCAGGACGGACGAGTGAAGTCCGAGTAGATGGTCAGGCTCATGGCCCATACCTCCGATCCGCTTCGTCATAAATATAGGGTTTTTACAAGCGGATGGATATAAGCTGTGAGTGATCACACATCAACACAAAGTTGCTGCCGCATCCAGCCACAGACCTCGGGCCACAGGCGCCAGGTCACGGACGCCAGGCCTGCTCGATCCCGACAACTGGGTCAGTCACGGCCCGAAACGGGAGGGGCAAAGGTCCCTGGCCGAAACACCCCGGCCCGGCGATGCTGACCGGCGTGCAGGACCGTATGCGGAACCTCGACATCCCCACGGGGACGGACTCCGGCCGGCCGACCGCCCAGGCCCGGCGGTGGGTGATGCTGGCCCTCGCCACCAGCGGGTTCGCGCTGAACTTCTGGGCCTGGGCGTTGCTCAGTCCGCTGGGCCCCCGATTCACCGACACCCTCGGGCTGACCTCGTTCGAGCAGGCACTGCTGGTCGCCGTTCCCGTCGTGGTCGGCTCGGTCGGCCGTATCCCGGTCGGCGCGCTCACCGACCGGTTCGGCGGTCGGGTGATGTTCCCGCTGGTTTCGGCGGTCACCGTCGTACCCGTGCTGTATCTGGGCCTGGCCGGGCACTCGTCGCTACCCGCGTTACTGGTCGGCGGGTTCTTCCTGGGTGTGTCCGGCACCTCGTTCGCGGTGGGCGTGCCGTTCGTCAGCGCCTGGTTTCTGCCGGAACACCGCGGCCTGGCCATCGGGATCTTCGGGGCCGGCATGGGGGGTACCGCGATCAGCGCGCTGACCACGGTCGATCTGGTCGACAGGTGGGGCGTGCCGACCCCGTTCGCGGTGGCCGCGGTGGCGCTGGCGGCCTACGCGGTGCTTGCCGCGGTGCTGTTGCGCGACGCGCCCGGACGCGTCCGGCCGCGAAAACCACTGCTCAGCCGACTTGCTGACACCGCCCGGCTCGGGCTCACCTGGCAGGCCTCGGTTCTGTACGCGGTGCTGTTTGGGGGTTACGTCGCGTTTTCGGTGTACCTGCCGGCCTACCTGAGGACCGGGTACGGCCTCACCCAGACCGACGCGGCCCGCCGGATGGCCGGCTTCGTCCTGCTGGCGGTGCTGATGCGTCCGGTCGGCGGTTGGTTGTCCGACCGGGTGGGCCCGATCCGGGTGCTCACCGGCACGCTGGGAGTGGTCGCCGCCGGCGCGGTGGTGCAGTCGTTCACCCCCTCGCTGATCCCGCTGGGCACGGTCGCGTTCCTGGCCATCGCCGGCGCGCTGGGTGCCGGCAGCGGCGCGACGTTCGCCCTGGTCGCGCTGCTCGCCCCGGCGAACCGGGTCGGTTCGGTCACCGGCGTGGTCGGAGCTGCTGGCGGGCTGGGCGGATTCATCCCACCACTGGTGATGGGTGCGGTGTACGGAAGCTACGGCTCCTACGCCCTGGGCTTGGCCGCGCTCGCCCTGGTCGCTGCCGCCGTGCTGGTGTTCACCGCCACCACGGTGCGGCGCACCGTCCTCCGGACCACCGTCATGAGGACCTGATCGATCGCCTGTGTGGCCGCCATGTTCCAACTCTGATCGAACCTGCAACCCCGGCGTTAGGGTGTCGGTTCGATCTCGACGTGCCCAGACAAATCCGACCAGCGCCATCCAGGAACAGCACCGTTCAGACCCGACCTGACTGGTCAAAGATGGCATAACACCCCGGCCCAGCCCCTGTGGAGGTATCGGTGACCGACCAACCGGTGAAGGCGGCTCTGGACAACGAGCTGACAGACGCTCTGGTGCGCACCCGCCGGTTCTTCACCCGCGCGGAGGTCTCCGGTGACCTGCGCACCCTGCACAAGATCGGTGGGCGGCAGGCCGACGAGTTCTACCGGGACCGGTGGAGTCACGACAAGGTGGTCCGCTCCACCCACGGGGTGAACTGCACCGGGTCGTGTTCGTGGAAGGTGTACGTCAAGGACGGAATCATCACGTGGGAGGCCCAGCAGACCGACTACCCGTCGGTGGGCGCGGACCGGCCCGAGTATGAGCCACGCGGCTGTCCCCGCGGCGCGGCGTTCTCCTGGTACACCTACTCCCCCACCAGGGTCCGCTACCCCTACATCCGCGGCGTGCTGCTCCAGATGTACCGCGAGGCGAAGGCACGCACCGGCGACCCGGTGCTGGCCTGGGAGGAGATCGTCTCCGACCCTGAGCGGGCCCGGCTGTACAAGGCGGCACGCGGACACGGCGGGCTGGTCCGGGCGAGCTGGGAAGAGGCGACCGAACTGGTGGCCGCCGCGCACGTCTACACGATCAAGCGGTACGGCCCGGACCGGGTGGCCGGGTTCTCCCCGATCCCGGCGATGTCGATGGTCTCGCA
>DATCXL010000057.1:0-2145 GCA_036565825.1 Mycobacteriales bacterium | reverse complement strand
GTGGTTGACCAGACCGGTGATCAGGCGTCGGCGAACAAGATCCTCGGGGACGCGCGGACAGCCCTGTACAACGCGATGGTCCAAAGCGGACTGACGAAGGACCAGGCGAAGAAGCTGGTTGATCAGTACCTGGCGATCCCCAAGTCGGTGACGACAGCCGTGAACGCGAAGACCGCCGCGGCGCAGGCGAAGATCGACGAGGTGCAGCGGCACCTGGGGAACATCCGGAACCGCACGGTCACGATCAACGTTCAGACGCACTACGTCAATCCTGGTACGGCGGTGAAGGTGCCCGGGGGTGTGGTCGGTGACGCCGAAGGTGGTTTGGTGCGTGGCCCGGGTACGTCCACGTCCGACAGTGTGCCAAGGATGCTGTCCAACGGCGAGTACGTGGTCCAGGCATCCAGTGTCAGCCAGTTCGGTGTGGACTTCTTCGACGCGTTGAACGCCGGCCGGGTGTCCCCGATCGTCGAGGGCCGCACCATCAGACCGGCGACCACGTCGGCACCCGCCGGGGGGGTGGGTGGCATGTCCGACCGGGACATCACCCGGCTGGCCGCCGCCCTCGGGCAGGCCGGGCCACGGGAGGTGCGAGTGACCGGGCAACTGGTGGGCCGAGGCCGTGACCTTCTGGCCGTGGTCACCGAAGAGCGGTTTCGGACGGTGATGCGGTGAGCGGTTACACCCTGGCCCGCGCCGACGGGTCCTTCCAGATCACCCTGCCCTACCCGTCGAGGGGTACCGGCCGGGCGGCGGAGCTGATCGGGTCGGTGCGCACCACGTTGGGTGGCCGGCAGGTGGTGCAACGGGTCGCGGTGAAACGCACGTGGACCCTGTCGTGGACCCGGCTCCCCGAGGCGGTGTTCGCCCCGATCGAGGCGTTCTGGCTCGGTGCCGTACACGGTCCCGGGCCGTTCCTGTTCGCCGAACCCGACACGCCCGCGGTGTTGGTGAACATCACCGCCATGCCCGACACCGTGGACCTGCTCGGCTTCCACAACGCCGGGCTGACACTCGTGGAGGTGTGATGCAGTCCACCAGCAGCGGGTACACCGACGCGGTCACCTCACCAACACAAACCCCCGCGTCGGTGGTACTGGTCGACTGGAACCGGGACGGATGGTCGGTCGGGGACCCCATCGATGACATCACCCGGTACGTCGAGCGGGTCGAGGTCGACTCGGCGATAACCAGCGACCTACCCGACTCCACACGGATGGTCGCCGGGTATGCCGCGACCGAAGCCAGGATCGACCTGGTGTCCGATCCGGACGACAACACCCGCAGCGCCGCGGAACTGTGGTCCCCGTACGCCACCGACAGCCCCTACTACGGCAAGACGCGGATCGGCGCGCCGTTCCTCGCCGAGCTGGGGTTGCAGACCGCCGACGGGCCGGTGGCGCTACCGCAGATCAACGGCCTGGTCACCGAGATCGACGTACGCGCCGACGGCCGCGTCGCGACCATGTCCGTGCTGGACGGCGCGGAGATCCTGCGGGGGCCGGTGCACCTGCCGCAGATGATCGCCGCCGACCCGGACGACCCGAATATGCGACCGGGCCTGAACAGCCAGGCCGTCATCGAACGGGTGCTGGCGTTGGGCGGGTTTTATGCCTCCCCACCACCACGTGCCGGGGCGGTGTTGGCGGCCACCCTGCACGGGTCTGCGTGGCCGCAGGTCGGAACCCTGCGCTCGGCGACGGTGGTCGGCCCGGTCGCCGTGGAAACTGTGCCCTACGAGCGAGGCGTGTGGGGGCTGGCCGTGTCCACCCCAGCGGGTGACACCGCCGACATCACCTGGGACATCGCCCCGGCGCCCGTGGAGAACGGGGCCGGGTTGCTGGTCGAGGCGTGGGTGGCCCGGCCCGCGACCGTCGACATGGTCCTACACGGGCGGAACGCCGAGTTCGGGACCACCGGTGCCGGACGCGACTGGGAGTTGACCGTCGACTCGGCCGGTGTGGTGTCGTGGTCGGTGTCCCGCATGCTCGGGTCCTCCGCGTTGGTGTCCACTGTGACCGGCATGGTGCCTGACGACGGGGCCATGCACTACGTGGCCGTGTACACCGTGTTCGGGTCGGCGTCGATGAACGTCACGATCCGCGTGGACGACACCGACACGTCGACCACCGTCGCGTTGGACAC
>DATCXL010000040.1:0-3138 GCA_036565825.1 Mycobacteriales bacterium | reverse complement strand
GCCCGTGGAAGCGGTGGTACCGCGACCTGGGCGAGCAACGGCGATACATCGCGCGCAGTGCGGCTTCGTCCTCCGCGCGCGCCACCCTGAGCAGCAACCGGGCCGGTCCGGCGTCGGTGACCACCGGATCAACCCGGTCCGACGGGCGGAGCGGGTGCGCCGACCGGGTTCGGATAGGGCACGGCCCCGCCGGCCAGCCGGCTGGCGAGCAGACCGAGTAGCGCCCGAAGTCGGCCCGTCCCCTCGTCGTCGAGTACCTGCCAACCGGTTGCGGCCAGTGCGTCGGTCCGCGCCGCCACGTGCTCATGAAGGCGGTGGCCCTCCGTGGTGAGCGCCCCGGCGGCATCGAGCAGGCCCCGGCCCCGCAGGGTCGCGGCGGCATGCTCCCAGTCATCGTCGGTGAAGCCACGGTTGGGTTGGAGCAGGTCCCTGCTGCCGTCTCGGGCGGCCCTGAACACGTGCGCGGCGCAGCCGTCGAGGCCCTCCGCCGTCAGAACCGCGACGTGCCCGTCACCGCGGTACTCCCTGACCACGGTCGTACCGTGCCACAGCGCCGCCAACGGTTCGTCGGGCCAGTCCAGGACGGCGTTGGCCGCGCCGAGCGGCCGACCGGCCAACTCCAGGGCGTCGACCACCCGTCGCAACAATGCCACCGCGTCGCCGATGTCCACCGGGTCTGGAAGAGGACCGGCGTGCGCACGCAATGCCGCAACCGCCCCGTCCACCCGGGCGCGCAGCGCCACCTCGGGCGCGACGACCGACCACACCTGCGGCAGGGCTCGGGTGACCATCCCCCACGCGAAGCCCGCGAACACCGCGGTCACCACTCCGGGACCGACAGCACCCAGTGGTGCGGCGCGCGTCGCGAAGTACCCGCGCCAGAAGCCGCGAAGGCCGACCTGCTCGTGTGCCGCCCGAGCCTCGGGTGTGAAGTAGGTGACCGCGTGCACGGCCTCTGCCAGCACCCACATGTCGGCCGCCGCTCGGACGGTCTCAGCGTCCGTCTCAGCGTCCCGGCCGGTGGCCGGGGCTCGATGGGTTCGCGCGCCGGTCATGAGCCATCACCCGGTGTCCGGTTCCCCCGTCACTGTTATGACGGCCGTCATAGTAGCAGGATCCGGTCGTGCCGCCCTGGTGCAACGTGGAGGCAACCGGGTGCGGCGCGGCGGGACACCGATACCCGAGACGCCGTTGGGCGGCCCCGGAGGGAATGCCGATGTGGCGGGTCGACTACGTCGCTGTTCGCCCGGGCTGACGGTCGGCACCACTCACCGCGCCATCGAGCAGCGGTGCGAGTTCGGCAAGGACCGCGTCCAGCGGCGTGGGGTCCTGTCGGGTACGGGCCAGCACGATCGCACCCTCCAATGCACTGAGCATGAGCAGGGCCAGCGCCGCGGTGCGTTCGGCGGGCACGCCCGCCTTGACCAGGGCCGTCTCGATCGGCGCCTGCCAGGCCCGGAAGGCGGCATCCGCCGCCTCGCGTAGTACGTCGCTGGCCGCGGCGGTGTCGGACGCGGCCGCGACGACCGGGCAGCCCCGGACGTAGTTGGACGCGACGAGCGCCCTGCGCCAGACGGTGACCATCGCGGCGAACACCGCCGAGGGCGTCTGGGGCCCGTCTGCGTCCTGCAGACGGGCGACCCGCCTACCGGCGGCGTGCCCCGCGAGTGCCAGTGCCTCGGCGACCAACTGCTCCTTGCCGCCCGGAAAGTAGTGCTGCAGGGAACCCCTGGGCGCCTGCGCGTGCTCGACGATCTCACGCAGTCCGGTCCCGCTCACTCCGCGAACGCAGAACAGCGCGACCGCGCTACGCACCATGCGTTCGCGTGGACCGCGCGCCGCCTGCTGCGGAGCTTGGTCTGTCGTCATGACAGCCATCATGACAGGACGGCTGCCGCGGGACAGCCATCTCGCCGACGGACAGATCAGGCCGGGCACCCGGACACGGGCAGCCGGCAAGGCCTCGCAACGTGTTGTTCGGTTGGTGCCGCGGCTCCCAGGCCGCCTCGATGCCGTATGACCCGGGGCTCCCGGGCGGGCGCCGCCTCCATTCGAGGCGTGCCCACCCGGGGCGCAGTGTCGTACCTGTGCCGTACCTGCCTGTCAGGACCCGTCTGTCAGGACCCGTCTGTCAGGACCCATCTGTCAGGGCCGGTGCAGCCAGAGCCAGACCACCAACCCGTGCCCTCCGGCGCAGTTGTAGTTGTCGTAACGGCCGGGGTTGTTCTGCAACTGCTGTCGGCCCGTGTCGTGACAACTGGAGTAGGTCCAGTACCACGAGTAGTACTCCCAGCACCCACCACCCTGGCCGTTACATTCCGGCCCCGGATCGGCGAGGAACGCCGTCGGCGTGGCGCCAGTGGCCGCGATGTCGGTGGCAGTGATGCCGGTGGCCGCCGCCGGTTGGGCTTTCAGCGGCGCGGCCTGTGCCGGAGTCGCGGTGGCACCAAGCGCCATCATCACCACGGCGGTGACCCCGAGCAGAATGTGTCGAACGCGCATGGTCTGTTTCCCATCTGTCGACGATGGACGCGCCGGTCGATCTGACCTCGCGTCCCTTACCGGCAGATGAACCGTCGGGCGCAGGCGCTGATACCCGCCGTCCACGGACTGCACCCGAACGGGTGTGGATCCGCCACGGATGTCATGAGGTCGGCGCCCACTCAGGGCGTGCGCCGCTTCCACCAGCTCCAACGCGCCATCCCGGGCATCTCCCAGCGCGTGCTCGCCCTGACCTGCCTGGTCAGGTCGCTGGCCGACTGGTCGGCCGAGTACCGTGACGCCGTCGTCGAATCCCGCCGTCGCTGGGATGCCGACAAACCAGACTCGGGCCTCCGTCAGGCCGCACCTGTGGGCCGTGGCGAACCCGCACGGCGTGACATCTCCGCACGCGATGGCGACGCCGACAACACAGGTGGATGGTGCGCCGCCGGGCCACGGGACGTGCGGTTCCGTGGCCCGGCGGTTTGGTGGTGTCCGGTGTCAGACGGCGGCCGGGTCAGACGGTGGTGTTCTGCCGACCCGGCGGGTCACGATGGCCAGCCCGAGTCCGGCCAGACCGGCGACGAGCCCGACGATGGCCAGAATGATCGCCACCGTGGACATCGTGTCCGTCGTGTCGGAGTCGACCGCGGCGGC
>DATCXL010000279.1:0-2162 GCA_036565825.1 Mycobacteriales bacterium | reverse complement strand
CCGTTGTCGATCGGCTACGACTTGGTCGCGCGTGCGGCGACGATCGAGGCGACGATCGGCCCGGATCCGTCACGGCCGCAGGGTGGCATGGGCCCCGGGTTCGAGTTCGGCAGCGTGCACCAACCCCCTCACCTGGACGGGAAACGCGCCCTGGACGCCGAGGAGCCGAGGTTCCTGGCTGAGATGGCCAAGATCGGGTTCGAGGGTGGCTGAGATCCCTGAGGCGGAGCCGCACGTCGCAGCGCTCAAACAGATGCTCGTCGACGCCGGGTTGCAGGTCGGTGTGGGTGAGGCGCCGGACGGGGTGGCCGCCCCGTACGTGGTGCTCTACCCGGATCCGGGGTTGACCAGTGGCACCCTGGGGTCGCTCAACACGATCCTGACGCTGTCGGTGCAGGTCACTGCTGTGGGTGTTGGGGCGGAGCAGGCGTTGCAGCAGGCTGACCGGGCTCGTACCGCGTTGCTCGGGGCGGGGATGACGGTTCCGGGTCGTGTGGTGCATCCGGTTCGGGCCGGGGATGCGCAGCCGGTGCGTCGTGATGACGGTGTTCAGCCGCCGCTGTGGGTGGCGATTGCCGGGTACACGGTGGTGTCGGATCCGGCTTGACAGGACAGACGGCACACACCGCGCTGGAGGCAGTATGACGGTCCACACCATCCGGATCACCACACCGGAGCACCACCCGTCCGGGTACATCGAACTGGACGGCCAGCCGATCAACGACGCGGTCCGGGCGGCGGACGTCACCCTCTCCGCCGGAGACCTGCCGCAGGTCACGCTGGAGATGTCGGCCGACCTCGACATGGAGACCGCCGCCGAGGTGGTACTGCCACCGGCGGTGCACGCCCTGCTGACCAGTCTGGGCTGGACACCACCAGGTCACACCACACCAGACACGCCCCGGGCTTGACATCGTCGATGGTAGGAGGTTGCCGTGGCTGACACGGTGCGCATCAGGCACACGCAGACCCGCGAGGAACGGGTGGTGGCCGCGGCAGCGGTGCCGTACTTCCCCGATTGGTCCCCGGTGGCGAGGAAGCCGAAGAAGAGGAACGCCGGCGAGACCGGCCACAACGAAACGGAGAAGGCCGATGGCTGATCTCATCGTCGACAGCTTCACCCGGTTGGACTGGGTGCCCACGATCGCGAACCTGTCCGCGCCAACCACCACCGAACTGACGGCCGGAACGCACCTGACCGACCAGATCCCCCCCGACGGGTTCGACCCGGGTGTGGACACCGCCGCGATCGACACGTCCGCCCTGTCCGGGAAGACGCACACCGAGCAGGGAGGCCGGGACACCCACAAGATCGTGCTCACGATCAAGCGGGTGTCCGGTACGGACACCGTGGCCTCGACGCTGATCAAGGGCGCCACCGGGTTCCTAGTCGTGAGGCGCGGGACGGCCACCGCGACCGCGTACGCCGCAGACGACACGGTGGAGATCTACCCGGGTGAATGCTCGGCCCAGAAGAACATGGCGACCGCCGAGAACGCGGTCGACAAGTACCAGGTCCAGATCTTCGTCACCGGCGAACCGAAGACGTCGTCGGCTCCGGCGACCGTGGCGGCCGGCGCGTGACCTCCATCGAGGACGTCCTGGCCGCGGCCCGGCCGGTCGAACGTGTGGTGCGGGTGTGTCTGCGTGGGGATCTGCTGGCCGAGTGGGACCGGCTGGAAGCCCAGTTGCAGGCCGCTCGCGCCTCGGGTGTGCAGGGGTCGTTGGCCGCGCCGGCGCCGAGCGTGGGGATCGCCCGGCACATGGAGGACCTGGCCGAGCAGATCGCCGATGCCGGGCAGGAGTTCCGTGTCCGTGGCCTGAACAGCAAGGGCATGTCGGATCTGATCGCCGCGCACCCGCCGGTGCATGGCGAGAAGAGCGCGTGGAACCCGGACACGTTCGTGCCGGCCTTGCTGGCCGCGTGCGTGGTCGACCCGCAGATGACCGTCGAGCAGGCCACCGCGCTGCTTGCGGTGCTGAACAGGGATCAGACCAACGTGCTGTTCGGTGCGGCATGGGACGCGTCCACCGGGGCGGTGGATGTCCCTTTCTCCGACGCCGTCTCCGAGATTCTCCGCGGCACCGGCGAGAAGTAGAGGCCGCCCGGGCGTGGGGCGTGCCCAGGAGCATCTTCCTTGGTTGCCCGATGCCCGGGCCTG
>DATCXL010000002.1:0-4056 GCA_036565825.1 Mycobacteriales bacterium | reverse complement strand
GCACTGGACTCGGTGCCGCTGGTGGCGATCGCCGGTGACATTCCGTCCTACTTCTACGGTCGTCACCCGCACCAGGAGGTCAACCTCCACGCCGACGCCGACCAGACCGCCATCTACCGCCCGTTCGTCAAGCGTGCGTGGCAGGTGCACCGGGTGGAGGACCTGCTGCGTTTCACCGAACGAGCGTTCTGGACAGCCACCTCGGGACGTCCTGGCGCGGTGCTGTTGGACGTGCCGATGGACATGTTCTCCCGCCCCCTGTCCGCCGAGGCTGCGGCCGTGCGCCCGCTAGTCGGGCTCAGCGCGAGCCCGGACCTGCCGGCGCCGGTGGCGGCCCGGATCGCCGAGGCGCTGGTCGGTGCGCGTCGCCCCCTGGTCTACCTGGGCGGCGGCCTGCACGACGAGGCGGGACGGCAGGCCCTGCTGTCCATCGTGGAACACCTGGACATCCCGGTGGCACACAGCCTGATGGCCAAGGGCACACTGCCCGACGAACATCCGCTGGTGCTGGGCATGCCCGGCTTCTGGGGGTTGGAGGTCACCAACACCTACACGTTGAACGCCGACGTGGTGTTGGCCCTGGCGACCAGGTTCGCCGAGACCGACGCGAGTTCCTGGAACCCGAACCACACCTGGAGGATGCCGCCGACCCGGTTGATCCAGATCGACATCGACCCCGCCGAGATAGGTCGCAACTACCCGGTCGAGATCGGCGCGGTGGCCGATGTCGGGCTGGCCGTCCAGGCGATAGCGCAGGCCGTGCGCGCGTCCGTGCCAGAACCGACCGCGCGGCCCGCCCTGCGCGAGCAGATCCGGGTGGCCCGCACCGAACTGTTCGCCGCCAGCCGAGAACGCGGCCGCAGTGACCAGTTCCCGTTGCGTCCGGAGCGGATCCTGGTGGACCTGCGCGACGCGCTGCCGGCCGACGCGATCCTGGTCACCGACGTCGGGTGGAACAAGAACGGCGTGGCGCAGTGCTATCCGCTGCCCACACAGGGCCGGTTCATCACGCCCGGTGGCGCCTCCACCATGGGTTTCGGCCCGGCCGCCGCGGTTGGCGTCCAGATCGCCGAACCGGACCGGGTGGTGGTGGCGCTGGTCGGTGACGGTGGCATGAGCGCCCAGTTGGCGGCGTTGCCGATGGCCGTCGAGCAGGGCGCACCGGTCATCTTCGTGGTGATGAACAACCGCGCCCACGGCACCATCGCCGACCTGGAGACCGCCAACTTCGGGGGCGGTTACGGGTGCGAGTTCCTCGGCCCCGACGGGCTGCCCTACAGCCCGGACTTCGCCGCGTTGGCTCGCGCCTGCGGCGCCGACGGATACCTCGTCGAGCAGCCGGCAGACCTGGGATCGGCGCTGCGTACCGCGATCTCCCGCCGCCGACCGGCGGTGTTGGACGTACCGATGGTCAATGAGCCGGTGCCCACACCAGGGCACTGGAACATCAAGGACATCTACCAGGGTGTCTTCGACTGAGCAGGACGACGTGATCCACGTGATCGGTTCGTCCTTCGACGTACAGCCACCCGGACTCCGAGGAGATCATTCGTCGTTCGTCGCAGCGGCGAGGTGGTCCCCGGGGATCGGGGCAGGGTGCCATTCGTTTCGAGCACCGTCATGTTCATGCCCAGGGGCGTGCCGCACCAGCACGTCAGCGCCGGCCGGGAGCCACTCTGGCTGGTCTTCGTGTACGGACCCCACGGTCAGCCTCCTGTCGGCTGATCCCAACCGCCTGTCATCCTTCGAGGTGAAGACATGCACAACCCTCGCATCCGGCGCGTCGCCGTTCTGGGCGCTGCCGTAGCGCTCGTGACGCTTGCCGGCGCATGCAGCGCACCCGGCAAGTCCTCCTCGTCCGGGTCGAACGACTCCGGGCCCATCAAGATAGCCGTCGTTGACGCCCAGAGCGGCCAGCTCAGTTCGCTGGGAACATGGGAGTCCAAGGGCGCGAAGCTGGCGGTCGAGGAGTGGAACAAGGCCGGTGGAATCAACGGCCGGAAGATCCAACTCGACGTCTTCGACGACCAGGGCGACCCGACGGTCGGCACCAACCTGGCCCGCAAGATCGCCAGCGAGGGCTACGTCGCGATGATCGGCACGTCGGAGAGCGCGGTGACCCTGGCCATGGCGCCCATCCTCCAGCAGGAGAAGATCCCGAACATCACCTCCGGACAGGCCCCGGCGTTGGCCGAACTCAAGAGCCCGTTCCTGAATCTGAACGGTCCCACCAGCGGCACGTACGACGAGACGCTGGCCAAGTACATCGTGGACCAGAAGAACATCAGGAAGATCGCGATGATCAGCAACAACGGTGGCTACGGCAAGGGTGAGCACGACGCCTTCACCAAGGCACTGTCCACCCGGGGCATCACACCGTTGGCCGACCAGGTGGTCACCACCGACCAGAAGGACTTCAGCGCCGCGCTGACCGCCATTCGCCAGAAGAACCCGGAGCTCGTCTTCCTTGGTGCTGAGGAGGTCGAGGGTGGCCTGATCGTCAAGCAGGCCCGTGACCTGGGCATCACCGTGCCGTTCGCGGGTGCCGCACCGCAGGGCACGCCGGTGTTCATCGAGACGGCCGGCGCCACGAACGCGGAGGGCACCATTGTCAGCTCGCCGTACCTGAGCAACGACACAAGCGACGCGGCTCGCAAGTTCGCTGTCGCCTACAAGGCGGCCTACAACGAGGAAGCCGAACTGCACGGCGCCAAGGCCTACGACGGCACGAACATCGTGTTGACCGCGCTCAAGACGAGCAACGCCGCGACCGGACGGGCGTTGGCCGACGCGATCCGGGCCACCAGGTACCAGGGTCTGCTGGGAGAGTTCGCCTTCGACGAGACCGGGGTCGGCATCTTCGCCACGTCCATCGGGACCATCACCAAGGGGCAGCTGGTCGCGGTCAACTGATCTGGTCCGGCCATCCCGGCCATCTGGGCCATCCCGGGCCATCCGGCCGGCCGTTGTCCCGGCCGGCCCGGATGGCCCCTCCCACCAACGGCGCGAAGGCCCATCCGCCGAACCCGGTCCGGCGACACCGATCGGGGAGCGCGGTGGGAACGGCCGTCGAGTCAGGCACAGGGGAGAAGGCATGCAGGTCTTTCTTCAGACAGTCATCGGCGGACTGAGCCTCGGGGCGATCTACGCCCTGGTCGCGATGGGCTTCACGCTGGTGTATCGCACCATGGGGTTGGTCAACTTCGCGCACGGCGACGTGGTGATGGTCGGCGCGTACGTGGCATCCACCTTCTACATCACCGCGAAGCTGCCGTTCGCGGTCGCGATGGTCGTGGCAATGGTGGTGACCGGACTCATCGGCATCATCATCGAGCGGGTACTCCGTCCCCTGGAGAACCAGGACTTCGATCTGATGCTGATCGGCACCATCGGCTTCGGCATCATGTTGGAGGCGTTGGCGACCATCATCTGGGGTGCCACCGGTCGAGCGGTCCCGTCGCCGGTGCCGGCCGCGCCACTGAACGTGCTCGGGGTGCGGATCCGGACCTACGACCTGGCAGTCCTGGCCATCGGTGCGGTGGCCATGGTGCTGTTGGTGTTCTTCCTGCAACGCACCAAGCGCGGTGTGGCGATGCAGGCGGTGGCAATGGACTACGAGGCCGCCACAGCGGTGGGCATCCACGTGGGACGCAGCAACGCGATCGCCTTCGCGGTCGGAGCCGGACTGGCCGCCCTGGCCGGTGGCCTGATCGGCCCGTTGCTCTACGTACATCCGGTGATGGGCATATCCCTGGGGATCAAGGGCTTCGCCGCAGCAATCCTCGGCGGTTTTGGCAGTGTTCCCGGCGCGATCGTGGGCGGCGTGGCCATCGGCCTGCTCGACTCGTTCGCCGCCGGTCACTTCCAGGGGTACTCCGAACTGGTCACCTTCGTGGTGTTCACCGTACTCATCATGATTCGTCCGACCGGAGTCTTTGGCGAGAGGACGGTGAACCGCGCTTGAAACGGCGCATCGCTTCGTTCATCCTGATGGCGGTGGCGGCCTGGCTGTTGCCGTACGGACTGGACCAGTACGCGATCCACGTGATCGACGTC
>DATCXL010000945.1:0-4120 GCA_036565825.1 Mycobacteriales bacterium | reverse complement strand
CGAGCCTCGGTGGCCTCGGCCTCGTCGCGGGCACGGCGTTCGGCGCAGTCGCGCCGGGTCGCCTCCAGCAACCCCTCGGCCTCCTGGTGGGCCAACCGCAGGATGGTGTGGGCACGGTCGCCGATCTTGGTCGGGGACGGTTCCCAGGCGTCCTTCTCGGCCTGCCACGCATCCCGCTCGGCCTCCCACTCGGCGCGGTCGGCGGCCAGCCGCTCCCGCTCCCGCTCGACCTCCTTCTCCCGGGATTCCAGCCAGTCCCGCTGCCAGGTGACCTCGGCCAGTTCCTGTTCGGCGGCGAGTAGGTGTTGGTCCACCTGGGCCCGGTCATACCCTCTGGAGGTCAGTTCGAAGACCGGGGGCGCCGCGGTGATCTCGACCGGGATCCGGATCGGCTCGGCTGTCATCGTGGCTCCGTGGCGTCGTGCTGATACCTGAACAAGCACCGGCGCTCGCACCGTGCGGTGGTGGTCCGGTGCAGGGCGTCACTACGAGTGTTTGACGTGATACGCAACGCTATAGAGCGCTTCATGTCCATAGTCGTGGCTGTCACATCCTCGGGTGTCACGTGCTGAGTTACCCCAAGATAGGCTTACTAATACTGCACGGCGAATATCGCAAACCATAACAAACATACAGAATTATGCCGCTATTCGGTCCCGTAAGTTACTCGCCAGTCACTTGGCGCTAGGCTCTACTCACTGAACGGGTGCCGTGAACCCTCGGGACCGGAGGAGGACAAGTGGTTGTCCGCATGGTCGTCGGGCTCGCCCTGACGGTGGTGGCCCTCGCTGTCGCCGGACGCCGGATGTGGTGGCTGTACCGGCTCATCCACTCCGGTCAGCCCACCCCCGGCCGTACCGACGGTATGGGGCGGCGGCTGTGGACCCAGGTCACCGAGGTGTTCGGCCAACGCAGACTGCTCCGTTGGTCTGTGCCCGGCCTGGCGCACTTCTTCACCTTCTGGGGCTTTGTCATCCTGGGCTTCACCATCCTGGAGGCCTACGGCGCCCTGTTCGACAAGAACTTCCACATCCCGCTGATCGGCCGCGGGCGCGCGCTGGGTTTCGCCGAGGACTTCTTCGCCGCCGCCGTACTGGTCGCGATGGTGGTGTTCAGCGTGATCCGGCTGCGCCAGGCTCCGGCCCGCAAGCAACGCCAGTCCCGGTTCTACGGCTCCCACAACGGTGCGGCCTGGCAGATCCTCGGCATGATCGTGCTGGTCGTGGCCACCCTGCTGCTCTACCGCGGCGCGCAGATGAACACCGGTGTCTTCCCCTGGGGACACAGCAGGTGGACGTTCGCCTCGTGGCTGACCGCCAAGGCGCTGAACCCGCTCGGGACCGACGCGAACGAGGTGATCGAAACCGTCTTCGTCCTGGGCCAGATCGCGGTGATCGTGGCGTTCCTGGTGATGGTGGTGTACTCCAAGCACCTGCACATCGGGCTGGCCCCGCTCAACGTCACCACCAAGCGGCAGCCGACCGCGCTGGGCGCGCTTCAACCGATGGAGTCGGGTGGCGTACCGATCGACTTCACCGACCCCAAGGACGACGACATCTTCGGGCGCGGCAAGATCGAGGACTTCACCTGGAAGGGGATGCTCGACTTCGCCACCTGCACCGAGTGTGGGCGGTGCCAGAGTCAGTGCCCGGCCTGGAACACCGGCAAGCCGCTGTCGCCCAAGCTGATGATCATGGACCTGCGCGACCACCTGTTCGCCAAGGCGCCCTACCTGCTCGGTGAGCAGGAGATGCCCGCGCAGGGTTCGGTCGACCCGGCCGCCGCGGTGACCGCCGACGGGCACGGGATACCCGAGGCCGGCTTCCCGCGGATCACCGGATCGAGCCCCGAGCAGGCGCTGCGCCCGTTGGTCGGCACCGCCGAGATGGGCGGCGTGATCGACCCGGACGTGCTGTGGTCGTGCACCATGTGTGGTGCCTGCGTGGAACAGTGCCCGGTCGACATCGAACACATCGACCACATCGTGGACATGCGTCGCTACCAGGTACTGATCGAGTCCTCGTTCCCCAGCGAGGCCGGCATCATGATGCGGAACCTGGAGAACAAGGGCAACCCGTGGGGCATGAACTCCTCAGCCCGCGAGGAGTGGATGCACGACCTCGACTTCGAGGTGACCAAGGTCAACCCCGGTGAACCGATCCCCGACGGGATCGAGTACCTGTTCTGGGTCGGTTGCGCGGGCGCGCTGGAGGACCGTTCGAAGAAGGTCACCCGCGCGGTCGCCGAACTCCTGCACACCGCCGGGGTGAGCTTCGCGGTGCTGGGCGGCAACGAGACCTGCACCGGTGACCCGGCCCGACGGATCGGCAACGAGTTCCTGTTCCAGACACTCGCCCAGCAGAACGTCGAGGTGCTCAACTCGATCAGGCCGCCGAAGATCGTGGCGACCTGCCCGCACTGCTTCAACACTTTGGCCAACGAGTACCCGCAACTGGGCGGCGACTACCAGGTGGTGCACCACACCCAGTTGCTCAGCCAGCTGGTGGCCGAGCACCGACTGGTGCCGGTGCAGCCGGTGGACGAGAAGGTCACCTACCACGACCCGTGCTACCTGGGCCGGCACAACAAGGTCTACACCCCGCCCCGTGAGGTTCTCGCCTCCATTCCCGGGCTGCGTTCGGAGGAGATGCACCGGTGCAAGGAACGCGGCTTCTGCTGCGGCGCCGGTGGTGCCCGGATGTGGATGGAGGAGAAGATCGGCAAGCGGATCAACGTCGAGCGGATAGACGAGGCGCTCGGCCTGGACCCCGACGTGGTGTCCACCGCCTGCCCGTACTGCATGGTGATGCTGTCGGACGCGGTGACCGCCAAGCAGCAGTCCGGCGAGGCGCGCGAGGACGTGCGGGTGATGGACGTCGCGCAGATCCTGCAACGTTCGCTGGCTGCCCCCACCCAGTCCGTCGAATCGGTCGAGACCGTTACCAACTGACACAGGATCCATAACGTCGGTATCCGGCACCCGGCCCGGAGTGCGACACTGGCCGGGTGAGCTTCATCTTCGGCGGCGGCCGTGGCCGGGAGAATCCGGAGATGGCCGCGGGTCGCAGGAGGGCCGAGATCCGGTTCGCCCGGGACATCGGTGACCAGGCGACCCTCAACCGCGTGGGCGATCCACAACCGCGCCGCAAGGTTCGGTTGTGGCCGGCGGGCATCGTCGTCGCGGTGATGGTGCTCGGCGGGCTCGGCTTCCTTCCGAACGTGCACCGGTTCGAGTTGACCCGCAGTTGCACCACGCCCGCGCTGGCGCTGGAACGCAACGACGTGCCGCCCGGATCAGGGATGGAGTGGAAGGGCACCGGGCCGGCCACCGGTGACTACGTGCTGGTCGCCGACGGCGGGCAGGTCACCGGTCAGGGCGACACCGTGCGGGTGGACGGCGGCACCGTGCTGTCGCCGGTGTTCCAGATGACCGACTGCACCACCGACCAGACCATGTCCGCGCCCCGGTCCACCGGCACCCACAACCTCCGGCTCATGCACCGCACCGGCCTGGACCAGTTCACCGAGGTCACCTCGATCGGGCTGACGGTCAACTGACGCCGGGCGGTGCCGGTCAGCCGCCGGTGGGCCAGCGGCGGAAGTTCTGCCAGGACCGGGACGGAGTCGGGCCGCGCTGGCCCTGGTACCGGGAACCGTAGATCGCCGAGCCATACGGGTGCTCGGTCGGGCTGGACAGCCGGAACAGGCACAGTTGGCCGATCTTCATGCCCGGCCACAGGGTCATCGGCAGGTTCGCGACGTTGGACAGTTCCAGGGTGATGTGACCGGTGAAGCCGGGGTCGATGAACCCAGCGGTAGAGTGAGTAAGCAACCCCAACCGCCCCAAACTGGACTTACCTTCCAGGCGCCCGGCCAGGTCGTTGGGCAGGGTCACGATCTCCAGGGTCGAGCCGAGCACGAACTCACCCGGGTGCAGCACGAACGGATCGTCACCGGGCGGCTCCACCAGTTCGGTCAGGTCGTCCTGCTGGATGGCGGGATCGATGTGGGTGTAGCGCTGGTTGTTGAACACCCGGAAGTACCGGTCCAACCGGACATCTATGCTGGATGGCTGGATCAGGTCGGCGTCGTACGGCTCGATCACCACCCGTCCGGCGGC
>DATCXL010000943.1:0-5724 GCA_036565825.1 Mycobacteriales bacterium | reverse complement strand
GCGGCCCGCCGGGTCTTCGCCGAACACGGTTACGACCATGCCTCGCTGCGCGCCATCGCGGCCGAGGCCGGGGTTGACGCCGGCATGGTTCGGCACTTCTTCGGTGACAAGGAGGGGCTGTTCCGGGCCGCCATGGAGCTCCCGTTCGATCCGGCCGAGACCCTTCCGGCACTACTCGAGCCGGGTCTGGACAGTCTGGGGGAGCGGATCGTTCGGTTCTTTCTCTCGGTATGGGAGACCGAGCAGGGGGCGGCGCCGTTCGTCGCGCTGCTTCGCGGGGCGACCGGCCACGAGCAGTCCGCCGGGATGCTGCGCGAGTTCGTCAGCCACGCCCTGGTCGGTCGGATCGCGGCCGCCCTGGACCGGCCCGACCCGGTGTTGCGGGCCACCCTGGTGGGCAGTCAACTGGTCGGGTTGGGACTGGCCCGTTACGTCGTGCGCATCGAACCGCTGGCCTCGCTGCCGGCCGAACAGGTGGTGACCGCACTCGGTCCGACGGTCCAGCGTTACCTCACCGGTAACATCACCTGAGCCGCCGGGCTCAGGTGCCCTACTGGGTGGCCCAGGAGGCATACAACGTGGCATACGGGCCCGGCTCGGCGACCAGTCTGTCGTGTGGGCCTCGTTGGGCGATCCGACCCGAGTCGACCACGATCACCTCGTCGGCCGACTCGGCGGTGGACAGCCGGTGCGCGATGGAGATGGCGGTACGTCCCTGGGTCAGCGACGCCAACGCCCGGGCCAGCCGTACCTCGGTGGCCGGGTCGACCGCCGAGGTGGCCTCGTCGAGCACCAGCATGTCCGGGTCGGCCAGGTAGGCGCGGGCGATGGCCACCAGTTGGCGCTCGCCGACCGACAGTGCCCCGCCCCGTTCCCCCACCTGCGTGGAGACCCCGTGCGGCAGGCCGTGGAGCCAGTCCCCAAGTCCCAGCGACTCGAACGCGGCCGTCACCTCGTCGTCGGTGGCGTCCGGCCGGCCGTAGCGAACGTTGTCGGCCACGGTGGCGTCGAACAGGAAACCGTCCTGTGGCACCATCACCACCCGCTGGCGCAGGGAGCTGAACGACACCCGGGTCAGCGGCACACCTCCGAGTAGCACTCGCCCGCTGGTCGGGTCCATCAACCGGGTGAGCAACTTGACCAGGGTGGTCTTGCCCGAACCTGTCTGTCCGACCACGGCGACCCGCCGATGCGGCTCGATGTTCAACTGCACGTCGTGCAGCACCTCCGGACCGCCGGGATAGGCGAATCCGACGTGCTCGAACCGGATGTCCAGCGCTCCGGGCGGTAGCGGCACGCCGTCGGGTCCCGGGTCGGCCACGTCCGACTCGGTGCCCAGCACGTCGAGTACCCGGCGGAAACTGGCGACCGCGTTCTGAGCCTCGTTGAGCGCCTCGGTGGACACCTGGACCGGTCCGACGAACAGGGTGACCAGGAACAGGAAGGCGACCAGTTCGCCGGCGCTGATCTGCCCACCTATCCCGAGCAGCACCCCGACCACGATCACCCCGGTGTTGGCCACCGCGGCCATCAGTTCGCCGCTGACGAAGACCAGTGCGGTGAGGGTCTGCGCCGAGATCGACGAACGGTAGTGCCGGTCGATCGCGGTGTCGATCCGGTCGGAGGTCCGGTCGGCCACGCCGTAGGCACGGATGGTCTCGGCGCCCACCACCGACTCGGCCACCGCTCCGAGCAGGTCCCCCACCCGGGCCCGGACCCGGCCGTAGGCGATCCCCAGCCTGCGCTGGAAGGCGCGCATCGCCAACACGAGCGGGACGAAGCACACCCACACCAGCACGGTGAGCTGCCAGGAGTACAGCACCATCAGCACGGTGGCCAGTAGCAGTTGGCCGACGCTGATCACCACCAGGATGCCGCCCCACTGCATGAAGGTGGACAGTTGGTCGACGTCACTGGTGACCCGGGAGACCAGCGACCCGCGCCGTTCGGTCTGCTGGTGCAGCATCGACAGGTTGTGCACGTGTCGGAACGCGCGCACCCGCAGGGCGGCCAGAGTGGTCTCGGTGGTGCGGAAGAGCCGGTAGTTCATCAGGTAGGCCGAAACGGCGGTCACGGTGATGGCCGCCGCGGCGAGCGACACCATCACTCCCACCACACCCATGTCCGGCCCGCCGGGTGCCAACAGGCCCCGGTCGAGGCTCTGCTGCACGGTGAGCGGCACCACGATCCGGCCGGCGGTGGCCAGCAGAGCGAGCAGGAGGGTGACCTCGAGCCCTGGGCGGATCTCCGGGATCAGTGCCAACACACGGCGGACGTTGTCCAACCGGCGACCCCGCAGTACCGGATGTACCGGCCGGGCCGGCGCGACCTCGGTCACGCGACCCCCTCGTTGTCGTCGTAGCCGGTACCGGCAAGGGCAGGGGCGGGGTCCGGCCGGCACGGATTGCCGGCGACTCGAGCCCGCTGGCGTTCCTCCTCGGCCCGGGCGTAGGCGTCGACCAGGTCGGCGTAGCCCGGCGTGGATGCCCGCAACCGATCATGGCTGCCCACCGCGACCACCCGACCACGCTCCAGGTAGACCACCTCGTCGGCCAGCGCGATGGTGGCCCGCCGGTAGGCCACCACCACCACGGTGGAGGCCAACTCGGCATCGCGCAGACCGCCCAGGATCGCCTGTTCCACCGCCGGGTCGACACTGCTGGTGGCATCGTCGAGGACCAGTAGCCGGGGTTGGCGGACCAGTGCCCGGGCGAGTGCCAGGCGTTGCCGTTGCCCACCGGACAGAGACAGTCCGCGTTCTCCGATCTGGGTACGTAGACCCTCCGGTAACCGACGGATGAAGCCGTCGGCCTGGGCCAGAGCGAGCGCGCGCCACACCGTGTCGTCGTCCACGTCCATACCCAGGGTGACGTTGTCCCGCACCGTGTCATCGAACAGGAACGTCGCCTGACCGACCAGCGCGGCATGCCGACTCACCCCGTCGACCCGCAGGTCACGCAGGTCCACGTCGTCCAGTAGCACCGCCCCGGTGTCCGGGTCGATCAGTCGCAACAACAGGCTCACCAGGGTCGACTTGCCACTGCCGGTCGGGCCCACCAGCGCGATGGTGCGTCCGGCCGGAGCGCACACCGACACCCCCTGGACCGCGCTGACCCCGTCAGCGGCCCCGGCGTAGCGGAACGTGATGTCGTCGGCGGTCAACCGGGCCGGTTGCGTCGTGCGTGGTACCTCGGTCGTGCCGTGGGCCTGCTGCCCGGTCTCGTCGAGCACCTGGTGCACCCGCTGCCAGCCGACCACGGCGCGTGGCAGCTCACCGAGCACCCAGCCGATGGCCCGGACCGGCAACGCCAACACGGTGAACAGGTAGGCCACGCTGACCAGGTCAGCCACGTCGGTGGCGCCCGAACCCAGCCGCATGCCACCGATCAGCAACACCGCCAGGGTGCCCAGGTTGGGCAACGCCTCCATCAGCGGGTCGAACACCCCTCGGATCCGACCGACCCGGATCAGCGCGTCGCGCAGTTCGTCGGCACTGGTCTGGAACCGCTGCGTCTCGTGTTCCTCGCGGCCCAGCGTCTTGACCACCAGCGCGGCGTCGAAGCTCTCGTGTGCGACCGCGCTGACCGCGGCGCGCAGTTGTTGGGCCCGCATCATCCGCTCGGTCATGGCGCGGGTGTAGAAGACGTTCACCACCAGCACCACGGGGAAGATCACCAGGCCGACCAGGGCGAGCACCGGGTCGGTCAACAGCAAGGCCACCACCGTCACCACCAGCATGACCAGCGCACCGCAGGCGAACGGCATCGGCGCGATCGGCCACCAGGTGGCCTCCACGTCACTGTTGGCGATGGACAGCAGCTCGCCGGTCTGGTGGCGTTGGTGCCAGGCCAGCGGCAGTCGGAGGTACTGGCGGGTGACCCGGCGCCGGTAGTCGGCCTGGAGTCGGTACTGCATGGTGCCCGCGCCGCCCCGCCGTCCGACGATGCCGATCACCTTGAGCACGGCGACCCCGAGCACGGCCAGCGCGGCGAGGGCGAGCGCCGCGCTGGTGGTGTGCCGGTCGCGCAGCGCGGGCAGGATCACCCGACTGGTGACCTCCCCCATCACGAACGCACTGGCCACCGTCATGCCCCCGAACAGTGCGCTGGCGGTGACGGCGATGCCGAAGATCCGGCGCTGTTCACTGATGGCCGTACCCAGCACCCGCAGACCTGTTCGGAACACTCCGGTGCTGCCGCTCGGCACGCTGCGCCCTCCGTTGGCACTCGACTGCCGTGGGAGTCTATCGAATGTCGTTAGAACCGCTAATTAATCATGACCGGCACCGCGGTTCCTGCACCCTGGTGACCGCCGTACGATGGTCAGGGTGACCAGTCGCGCCGGCGCCGAGCGCGCCGCCCTGTGTGACCTGCTCAGTCGGCTCGGCCCGCACGCGCCCACCCTGTGCGAGGGGTGGACGACCTTCGACCTGGCCGCGCATCTGTGTGTGCGCGACCGCAGCATGCTGGCGCTACCCGGGTACGTGCTTCCGGCGTTCGCCGAACGTACCGCGCGCATCGAGCGGGACTTCAGGGCGGTCCACAGCTACCCCGAGTGCGTCCGGATCCTGCGCGAGGGCGCACCGGCGTGGGCACCGTTGGGTCTGCCCGTGGTGCGCGAGGCGGCCAACGTACTGGAGTACGTGGTGCACCACGAGGACGTGCGGCGCGCCCAACCGGTCTGGCAACCGCGCTCGGTCGCCCCGGAACTGCTCGACGCGGTGTGGGCGAAACTGCGACTGTTGGCCCGACTGGCCTTTGCCCGAGTGCCGGTCGGTGTGGTGCTTCGACGGGACAGCGGCGACTGGGTGCGGGCCCGCCGGCGGCCGGGGCTGGTGACCGTGGTGGGTGACCCGGTCGAGTTGGCCCTGTACGCCTACAACCGGCGCGACGTGGCCCGGGTCGAACTGCGCGGCGAGGACGACGCCAAGGCCGCCCTGCGCGCCGCCAGGGTCGGTCTGTGACCCACCGCCACGGGTGTGCACCGGCCCGCCTCGCAGCCCTGCAGGCTCGGCCAACGGGCACCGGCGGCCACCAGTCCGCCCGGTCTACCCGGCTTCGGTCGGGCGAACGGCCCGGATGATCGCACTGTGCATGCCGTCGGCCACCGCGTGGGTCAATGTCACGCTGACGTCGGTGAATCCGGCCGCGGCCAGTTCCTGCTGGTACTCCGTCAGGGAGAGCGCACCGGCGATGCAACCGACATGGCTGCCGCGGTCAGCCCGCTCGGCCACCGTGAGACGGTCCTCGGACACCACGTCGGAGATCCCGATCCGCCCGCCCGGCCGCAGCACCCGGGCCAGCCCGGCGAACACGGCCGGCTTGTCCGTCGACAGGTTGACCACGCAGTTGGAGATAACCACGTCGACCGAACCGTCGGGCAACGGGATGTCCTCGATGGTGCCTCGGACGAACTCCACGTTGGCCGCGCCGGTCCGCTCGGCGTTGCTCCGGGCCAACGCCAGCATCTCCTCGGTCATGTCCAACCCGATCACCCGGCCGGTCGGCCCGACCCGACGGGCCGACAGCAGCACGTCGATCCCGCCGCCAGATCCCAGGTCCAGCACGGTCTCCCCCTCGCGCAGTTCGGCCACCGCGACCGGGTTGCCGCAGCCCAGGCTGGCCAGTACCGCCGCCTCGGGCAGACCGTCCCGCTCGCCTGGCTGGTAGAACGCCGCGCCGAACATCTCGTCGGTGGCGCCCCCACCACAGCAGGACCCCCCGC
>DATCXL010000940.1:0-5994 GCA_036565825.1 Mycobacteriales bacterium | reverse complement strand
CCACCCGAGCGGACGCTATCCAGCACTTGGCCGACACATTGACTGCCCATGGCGGCCCTATCGCCGGGAAGACGATCGCGGGGCCGGCGTGGGCGACTATCACGGCACGGACTGCCGCAGCCGACCTGGCTTCCACGACGGCCCAGCGAGCCGCCGCCCAGCCCGCCGCGGAGCGTGCGGCCCAACTGTCGTGGGAAGCGATCGTCGATGTTGGCCGCTCAGCGGCCGCTGATGCTCAACTCGCCGCGGCGTACGGCATACGGCTGCACAATCCCTTCACCGATTCCGCTGTCATCGCCGCAGCGCTGGCTGCGTCAGGCTGGCAGCGGGGCAGTCCAACCGCGTACAAGCCCCTTCTGGTCGGGGCGATGGCGGACCTGCTGCCCAGCGCCGTTGCGGACCGGCACACGAAAGGCGACAGCACCATCGACCACATCTGCGGCCTGCGCGCCAACCTCCGGCAGGTCCTCCAACTCGCCGACGGGCACCTGGCCGCCGCCGGACTCATCGACCCCGGCCAACTCCGCACGCTGCTCACCCGTGCCGCCGCGGGCCTCCCTGTCTCGGCCGCTGCCGTGGAACCAGTAGTCGCCACCGAGGTGTGGCTACGGAGCCTGACCATCGCCCCCGACATTCGTTGGGAGACGACCAAGATCGAGCAGATCAGTGCCCGGAGCATGTGATGCCAAGGCATGTCACAGCACGTCGGTGTGTGAAGTCTGTCGCCTATGGAGCAGTCACTGTGCTCATCGACACCGCGACCGAAAGCATTCAGGCTCTGTTTGGACCTGCACACCGCCTGTGGTGCCATCTCGCTCGTTCCGGCGACCTCGATCTCGTACTTATGAGCCATCCAGAGATGGACCGGGACGGGGCAGGCGCAATTGTCGACTACCTGATCGCCGAGGGCTTCCTGCGGCCCGCTGCGGGCCCTCTGCCCTGGCCTGTACCCCTGCCGGGTGATGAGGCGCCGGCCAGTTGGGGAACCGTGGAGGTCGTGACCGCCCTCAGACCACCTGTCGACGTCCCCGCCAGGGTGAAGCCTCTCGCTGTCCTGGCAGTGGCCACCACCATCGCGGTGGCTCACCTTGGCCGGAGAGATCGCCAACTTCTTCGACTCCAGTTCCTCGTTCGGGCGGCTCACTGGCTCGCAGTCCGGCCAGCCAGCCACGACGAGGCCACCACAGCCGTCAACGCGGTGCGCAGGGTCGCTCGTGCCGCTCCGGTTCGGTTCGCCTGCCTGGAAGAGTCGGTCGCGGCCATCGGCCTCCTGGGCCTCCAACGATCCGAGGCAATGTGGTGCCACGGCATCGCGTCGGATCCGGTACGGCTGCACGCCTGGGTGCACACTGAACAGTGCGGGCCGGTCGCCGAACCGGCGGAAATCAAGTACTTCACTGTCATTACTCGTATACCCGGCACCAATTCAGGGGGGCGATCGCCATTACCGAGCCGCTGTTCCTGCTGGCGAGCAAGGTGCTGGCGCTGGGTCCGCTCCGGGCGGACCTGGTTGAGACCTACTGGCGGTGGGAGAACGACCCGGTCGTCATGATCGGATACGGCAGGCAGGTACCGGAATCCCTCGAAGCCCGCCGGGCCGGGTTGGAGCAGCAGCTGCACGGCGACCAGGCGCACTTCACCGTCTACGACCTGGTCGGACCCGAGCCCAGGCCGGTCGGACTGACCTCGCTGAGCATCGACCACGCGGGCCGGACAGCGGAGCTCTTCATCTGTCTGGGCGCCGAAGGCCGGGGCCGCGGCATTGCCGTCGAAGCCACCCGGCTCACCCTGGACTACGGCTTCCACGTCACCGGACTTCGCAGCATCCACCTCACCGTTCTGGCTCCCAACGAGGCGGGAATCCGCGCTTACCAGAAAGCCGGGTTCCGACTGATCGGTCGGCGCCGGAACTCGGGCATGTGGGCCGGCGCCATCTGCGACGAGGTGCTCATGGACGCCATCCCAGGGGACCTGACCGGGCCGTCGGTGGTCAGGGACCTCATCGCTGGGCGTTAGCGAAGAAGACGAACTCTCGTCCGGGCCGGTCGGGGGCGTCGCGGACCTCGTCCACGACATATCCGCTCGCGACCAACGCCGCCTCGACCTCGTGGCGCTCGCGGAAACGCAGTGTCGAGTCCGACGTCAACACCGCCCCGTCGGAGGCGAACACGTATGTCCAACGGAACGTCACCAACGGCCCGCTCACGTCGGTCACCTCAACCCAGCTCTCGACCGCGCCGACGCCCTGGATATCGGTGATGCGGTACGACGCCGCTCGGTTCCACATTTCCCACGCGCGGCACGCCGGGTCACGGGTCTCGAAGACGAAACAGCCGCCGGGCCGCAGCGCCTCATGCACGCTGCGCAGCGTCGCCTCCCAGTCGGACGGGTCAACGATCGCCTGGGCGGCGTTGCCGGTCATGGTCACCAGATCGGCCCGCATCGGGGGCAGGGCTGTGGCGTCGCCGTGGATCCAACGCACCCGCCCGGCGCCAGGCTTGGCTTTCGCCACGTCGAGCGAGCCGCCCGCCGGATCGACGCCGACCACGTCCAGACCACGGTCGGCGAGAAGCAGGGCGAACGTGCCCGTCCCGCAGCCCAGGTCCAGCACCCGGCGGGCACCGAGTTCGTCCACGATGTCGACGTACACGTCGAGATCGCTGCGGTCGGGGTCGAGCGCGTCATAGATCGCGACCAGCCGCGGGTGCTCGAAGATGTCGTCAGGCATGCGCTGACCATAGGTCGGCCCGCACCGGCGCGGCATCTGGTTTTGGACCTCGTGGGTCGACCCGCTTCGGAGAACCGACCCTGCCCGATCGTCCGCTTCCGGATGTCAGTTCTTCCGCCAGCGGCGACGCCGGGGCGGGAAGGCATGTGGCAGGTCGCTGCCGGCGAACGCCGGTGCGATCCAGCCGTCGGCGGCGTACCGGTACAGCGCGGTCTGGAAGATGCCCGACAGCGCGCCAGCGACGACTCCGAGGCCGACCCACCACACCAAAACGAGCACGACCGACGCCACGAGCGCGATCACGGCGACCATACCGCCGACGACCAGGCCGAGCACCGCGACCAGGAACGGCACGGGCAGCGCGAGCAGTGCGAGCATGAAGGTGGCCAGACCGATACCGACGTTGCCCGCGACCGACTCACCCCAGGTGCGCTTGAACAGTTTGGTCGAGCGGCGCACCGCGTCCCGCACGCCCAACCCTTCCAGGACCAGCAGTGGCAGCACCAGGTAGGTCACCAGTGCCCAGGCCAGCCCTACCAGCGCGCCCACGATCCTGCCGATGATGCCCAGTCGTTCCTCCAGGGCACGCAGCACCACGGACACCGACGCACTGACCAGTGTCCAGGGCAGGATTGCCGGTATCCGCTGGCTGGCGGCGCGCAGGCTGTCCCTGACAGTGAAGTCCTCGCCCCGCAGCGCCCGGTCGGCGGCGTGGACGAGGGCGGCGTTGAAGAAGATCGTCACGAACGCCAGCACCGCGTAGGCCAAGAACAGCAGCAGGTAGCTGCCCGGGTGGATCTCGCCCCCGGTGTCGTCGAACGCGTCCGGGGACAGCGCGAATGCCGGCAGCAGGAAAGACGTCGCCAGGACCAGGCTGACCACACCGGAGATCAGCGGGAACATCACGAGGCTCCTGCGCTGACGTAACACCGTCAGCGAGGCGCGAAACAGGGAGAGCGAGCGTTGGTACCTGCCCACTTCGGCTCCTAGTGACCAGGGCCGCGTATCAGCGGCTCACTGTGGTAATTCTAGACCGGCGGAACCCGACGGAGCCTGGCGAGAGTCACCGGGAAACCAGACGGAAACCACACGGTTACCAACAAGGCTTCGGCGGTGCACCGCGCGGTCGGCTGCGTATCGCAGAGCCCGCACCAGACCAGAATCCGGCCCAAGGACTGCCGGTCAAACTTTGGTCGGCGCGGACAGTGAGCGGCTGCCGTTCTGCGGCAGTGCTCTCCACCGCGCCGACCGTGGCACCTGGAGCCGGCCGGTTACCGGATCGGCACCGTCTACTACCAGGTCGAGACTGCTGGTTGCCTGATCGTCACGTTGACACGGTTGAAGAAGTTGGTCATCGCGATCATGAGGATGAGGGCGGCCAACTGTGCCTCGTCGAAGTGTGCTGATGCCTCGTCCCAGACGTCGTCCGGGACCGCGTCCGCTCGGTCGCTCAGCCGGGTCGCCGACTCGGCCAGGGCCAGAGCGGCACGCTCGGCGTCGGTGAACAGCGGCGACTCCCGCCACGCCGAGACGGCCACCAGGCGCTCCAGCGACTCACCGGCCTTCTGTGCGTTCATGATACCGATGTGGACACAGGCACCACAGCCGTTGATCTGGCTGGCGCGCAGGTGTGCCAGTTCGAGAATCGTCTGCGAGAGCCCGGCGCTGGACACCGCCTTGTTGAGACTCTGGATGGCGTCCATCGTGCCCGGCACCACCATGACCGGGTTCTTCATCCGTGCCTGCATCACTGTGCTCCCTCGTCGTCGGTCACACGAACCGCGTCTGGTTCGTCAATGCTCTGACGGACCGTGACGGGAGAATGTGACCGATGGACGACGCGCTCGCCGAGAGTTTCGAGGCCCACCGCAGCCACCTGCGTTCGGTGGCGTACCGGATGCTGGGTTCGCTGGCCGACGCTGACGACGCCGTGCAGGAGTCCTGGTTGCGGTTGAGCCGCGCCGACACGGGCGAGGTGCGGAACCTGGGTGGGTGGCTCACGACGGTCGTCGGACGGGTCTGCCTGGACATGCTGCGTTCGCGGCGGGCTCACCGTGAGGAGCCGTTGCTACCCGATCCCGTGGTGACCCTTCCGTCGTCTGACGAGCCGGAAGACCAGGTGCTGCTGGCTGATTCGGTCGGCCTGGCGCTGCTCGTGGTGCTGGAGAGTCTGGGACCGGCCGAACGGCTGGCGTTCGTCCTGCACGACATGTTCGCCCTGTCGTTCGAGGAGATCGCACCGATCGTCGGGCGATCGGTCGAGGCGACCCGGAAACTCGCCAGCCGGGCACGTCGACGGGTGCGGGAGGGTGCGGTTCCGCAGAGCGACCTACGGCGACAGCGCGCGGTGGCCGACGCGTTCCTGGCGGCCACCCGCAGCGGTGACCTGTCCGGACTACTGGCGATACTCGACCCGTTGGTGGTGCTGCGCGCGGACACCGGGAAGGTGCGGATCGTCCGGGGGGCGCGTGAGGTCGCCGGCGGAGCCCTGCTCTTCTCGAGGATCACGCAGAACGTCGTGGCGGTGCCGGTGACAGTGAACGGCTCGGCCGGCCTACTGTCCGTCGTGAACGGTCGTGTGCGCGCCGTCATGGGTTTCACCGTGGTTGACGGACTGATCGTCGAGATCGACATCCTCACCGATCCCAGACGCCTGGCTGCCCTGGACCTGCCACCCGTCTGACGATGCGCCGTTGGCGGGCAGATCGGCATCTCGTAAGTCGTCACCCGCGGTTTCACGGGCCCAACGCATGCCCGCCGATGCTCGCGGAGCACGGCGCCGACACGGAAATGAGCTCGGCAGCACACGGCAGCACCAGGCACAGTGCTCGGGTGGACGAACGAGGGCTGGACCGCGACGGGACGATCGCACGTGAAGGAGCGCTGGATCGGGTGCCAGCCGTGTTCGCCCCGGTTGTCGACGCTGCCCGCGCTCAGATCACCAAGATGTTCGCCATGCTCATCGACGACCTGGGCCCCTGGCTCGCCACCGAATACACAGCCGTACACGGCGAGAGGGCACCCCGTCCCTGAACAGCGCCGCTCCGCGGACATGGCCGCGGGGCATTCGGATGGTGCTCCATATTCGTCGGGCATCTGACAGAAAGCGACCCGGGCTCGCCAATGTCGCGGGCCCGGGTCGCTGTCGCCTGTGGCAGGAGTGGATTACTCCGAGGCGTGCCGGTGCGATTCCTCGTCGAGGGCGTGCAGGGCCAGGGTGGAGTGGGCGAAGGCGCCGCCCGCGCGCATCTCGGCGGCCACCCAGA
>DATCXL010000934.1:0-2747 GCA_036565825.1 Mycobacteriales bacterium | reverse complement strand
CGGCCCTCAACAGGGCGTGGCCGCTGCTCGAAGCGGCTGACCTCGTCGGAGACCTGTGGTCGGTACCCGCCTACCTGCGGAAGTGCGCTCCCTGGCTCAGCCCCGATGACGTTGCGCAACTGCAACGCCGGGACGCCCAGGCCTGGACGGTGTCCGACCTGCCGCTCCTGGACGCAGCACGGCAGCGTCTCGGCGACCCTGAGGTGTCGCGACGTAAGCGTCGGAACAACGCCTCCCTGGCTGCCCAACGCGAGCACATGGCCAAGGTCGTCGACAACCTGACCGAGGCCGCCGACGACGAATACGGCGTTGGCCTGGTGACAATGCTCCACGGCGAGGACTTTCAGGATGCCCTGGTCGACGAGACCGCACTGTCCAGAGTCGAGCCGGACCGGCTCGCTGGCCCGTTCGCCCACATCGTCGTGGACGAGGCTCAGGAACTGACCGACGCGGAGTGGCAGATGTTGCTGCTCCGTTGTCCGTCACGGAGCTTCACCATCGTCGGGGACCGTGCCCAGGCCAGGCACGGGTTCACGGAGTCGTGGCGGGAACGGCTCAAGCGGATCGGGCTCGAACGGATCAACCTGGCTTCCCTGAGCATCAACTACCGGACGCCGGCAGAGGTCATGGCCGAAGCCGAGCCGGTCATCCGGGCCGTGCTCCCGGACGCCAACGTGCCGACCTCCATCCGCAGCAGCGACGTCCCCGTCGTACACGGACCTGCTTCGGATCTGGGCTCGATCCTCGACGCCTGGCTCGCCGCGCACGCCGACGGGATCGCCTGCGTCATCGGCGATCCCACGTTCCGGGCGACGTCCCGCGTCCGGTCGCTGACCCCGGAACTGTCGAAGGGGCTCGAGTTCGACCTCGTCGTCCTTGTCGACCCAGAGGCGTTTGGCAAGGGCATCGAAGGAGCGGTCGACCGCTATGTCGCGATGACCCGAGCGACCCAGCGACTCGTCATCCTCACGAGCTCCTGACGTCGGCCAAGAAAGCGTGATCGCCGTCCAACGATCATGAGGAGACTCTCACAGCAGTTCAGGACGGGCGGGAGTGACCGACAGGAAGTCCTCGATCCGGTCGCGGGTGTCGACGGCCAGGGGCGCACTGCGGACTGCCGAGGCGCAGAGTTGGCGGTGTAGCTGTTCGCGTTGTCGTTCTGACGGGTGGGGCCTTCGATGCGGCCGGGTCACAGGCCGAGGAACGCGGCGCGGAGGCCCTGGTCTGCCAGCAGGTCGGCGGATGGGCCGGACATGGTGATCCGACCGGATTCCAGGACGTATCCGCGGCTGGCCCGGCGCAGCGCCTGCACGACGTTCTGCTCCACCAGCAGGATCGTGGTTCCCCGCTCGGCCACCGTGCTGGCCAACTGCATGGTCTGGCTGACCAGCAGCGGCGACAGGCCCTCGGTGGGTTCGTCGAGCATGAGCAGCCTGGGCATGGCCATCAGGCCGCGTGCCAGCGCCAGCATCGACTGCTCCCCACCGGACAGTGTTCCCGCCGGCTGTCGCAGCCGGTCGGCCAGCACGGGGAAGAGCGCGAAGACCTCGTCACGGGTGCGGGCCGCATGGCGGGCCGCCCGGGTGGTGAAGGCGCCGAGTTCGAGGTTCTCCTCGATGGTCATGTTTCCGAAAAGCTGCCGACCCTGCGGTACCAGCACCAGGCCGCGGTCCACCCTGGCGTGACAGGGCAACGCGGTGATGTCCTCGCCGTCGAACTCGATCTTCCCGCGACCGGCGGTGAGCACCCCGGCGAGCGTGTTCAGGGTCGTCGTCTTACCCGCGGCGTTGGCACCGATGAGCGCGACCACCTCGCCCGCGTCCACGGTGAGGTCGATGCCGTGCAGGACCTCCAGCTGGCCGTAGCCAGCGGTCAGGTCAGAAATCCTGAGCATCCCGGTATTCCGTTCCTAGGTATGCCTCGATGACGGCGGGGTCCCGCACGACCTCGTCGGGGGTGCCGACGGCCAGTTCCTCGCCGTGGTGCAGGACCACCACGCGATCGGACAGGTTCATCACGACCTGCATCAGGTGTTCGATCACGATGAGGGTGACGCCACGGTCCCTGATCGCCCGGACCAGGTCGACGGCGAGGGGCAGTTCCCGTGGGGTCAGTCCGGCGAAGACCTCGTCGAGCAGCAGCACCCTGGGTCGGGCTGCCAGCGCCCGACCCACCTCCAGCCGCTTGAGGTCGATGAGTGACAGTTCCCGGGCCGGTCGTCGTGCCTGTCCGGCGAGCCCCACGAACTCCAGCGTCTGTCCGGCGATCTGCCGGGCGGCGGATTCGGACGCCCCGCCGCCGGCCGCACCAACCAGGACGTTGTCGGTGACCGACAGACTGGGGAACGGGCGGACCACCTGGAAGGTGCGGGTCATGCCGGCCGCGCAGATGCGGTGCGGGCGCCACCCGGTGATGTCCCGGCCGGCGAGCAGCACCTTGCCACGGGTGGGCCGAAGGGTGCCGGACAGCATGTTGAAAACGGTGGTCTTGCCGGCGCCGTTGGGACCGATCAGGCCGACGATCTCGCCACTCCGGACGGACAGGTCAAGCCCGTCAACGGCTTTCACCCCGCCGAAGTGCTTGGCCAGCCCGCGAACCTCCAGCAGTACCTCGCTCATCAGGGCCGCCTCCGGAGTCTGGACAGGACCCGCTCCGCGCCGCCCAGGATGCCCTGCGGTAGGAACAGCACCAGTGCCACCAGCAGAGCCCCGTAGAGCAGCAGGTGCAGGCCGCCGGGGAAGGCGGCG
>DATCXL010000928.1:0-2329 GCA_036565825.1 Mycobacteriales bacterium | reverse complement strand
GTGTCGACCGGCTGCTGCGCCGCGGTGACCGAGGAACTGGCCCGTGGCTGGATGAGCCTGGCCGGGGCCATGGGCGGTCACAGCGTGATCGCCACGATCATCGCCCGGTTCGGTACCGACGAACAGAAGGAGCGCTACCTGCCGGGGATGGCCACCGGTCAGATCCGGGCCACCATGGCACTGACCGAACCGGACGGTGGGTCCGACCTACAGGCGATGCGGACCGTCGCCCGACCCGACGGGGACGGTTACCTGGTGAACGGCGCCAAGATGTGGATCACCAACGCACGGCGGTCCCAACTCGTCGGACTTCTCTGCAAGACCAACCCGGACGCCGACCCGCCACACCGTGGGATGAGTGTCCTGCTGGTCGAGCAGGGACCGGGCATGTCGGTGTCCCGGGACCTGGTCAAGCTTGGCTACAAGGGCGTGGAGACCTGCGAACTGGCGTTCAACGACTGCCGCGTGCCGGCCGAGGGGTTGCTCGGCGGGGTCGAGGGCCGTGGCTTCGCGCAGATGATGGCGGGCCTGGAACTGGGCCGCATCCAGGTCGCCGCGCGGGCCACCGGCGTGGCCCGGGCCGCCTTTGACGAGTCCCTGGCGTACTCGACGCAGCGGATGGCCTTCGGCGTCCCGATCTGGCGGCACCAGTCCATCGGCAACTACCTGGCCGACATGGCGACCAAGCTTGCGGCAGCGCGGATGCTGCTGTTCGCCGTGGCCGACAGGTTCGACCAGGGTGGACGGTGTGATCTGGAGGCCGGCATCGCCAAGCTGCACGCCTCGGAGGTGTGCCTGGAACTGTGTCAGTTGGCGGTGCGCGTCCATGCCAGCAACGGCTACTCGGCGGAGTATCCGGTGGAGCGCTTCTACAGGGACGCGCCGCTGATGGTGGTCGGTGAGGGTACCAACGAGATCCAACGCTCGGTGATCGCCCGACAACTGGTCGAACGGGGCTCGCTGCCGCTGCTGTGAGTCTGGTGAACACCTGCCGTCGAAACGGCAGGTGGGCCCACCATCCGGCGGGCCCACCCCGACAGGGGATCCTGACTACCCGCGCACGTGCGCCAGTTCCGACAGCAGGAGGTCGGCCCGCGGGCTGCCCAGTCCGGAGGCGGCGTCCCAGCCACGGGTGGCGGCGAACCCGTCGACGGTGACCTCGCCGTGGAAGGTGTTGTCACCGGTGGTGACGTCGTGGAAGAGCCTTTCGTTCTTCCCCTCGTGCGCCAGGTCGTACAGTGCATCGTTCAGTTCACCCACCCGGTGGTGCCCAAGTTGGTTCGCCAGCACTGTCAGGCCGGCCCACTGCGGCGAGCCGGCGCTGGTGCCGCCGAACCGGAACACCAGGTTCGGCCCCAGGCCGGACTCGCTCCACACGGCCAGTACACCGCCGATGATCGCCGCGTTGTAGGCGATGTCCGGCACGCCACGCGCCGACACGTGCAGCCCGTGCTGGTAGTCGGGCGTGCCGTAGATGGTGCTGAAGCCACCGCCACCGGCCGCGCCGAAGTCGGGCTCGTTCCACACCGACTCGCTGGAGTACGCGCCGGTGACACCGTCCGCGAACAGCCTGGTGCCGCCGACCCCGGTGACGAACGGGTCGGACGCCGGCGTGCTGGCCGCCCTGAAGAACGACGTGCCGTCACAGGTCGGCTGGGCCGAGCCCTGGTCACCGGAGGAGGCGAGCAGGGTGATGTGCCGCCGGGTGGCCATCGCGAACAGCGCGTGCTGCTGGTCGATCAGCGCCCGGTCCATGCACTGCTCGGCCTCGCCGAAGCTCTGCGAGATCACGTCACCAAGGTTGTGCACGATCGCGTACCGGGTCGCCGACAGGATGTCGGCGTCGTTGTTGCTCCTGGCCAGCACCAGGTCGATCGTGGCATCCGGCGCGATCGCGTGCGCCCACTCCACGTCCAGGGTGATCTCACCCGACCAGCCGACCATGTTGCCGTCGTTCGGGTCGAACGGTGTCAGACCGTCCGGGGCGATGATCTTCAACGTCGGGTCGGACAGGCCGAAGATCTGGTCGAACACCGCGAGGTCGTTGCCGATCGTCGGCGACTGGAACGCGTCGATGATGACGATGGTGCGGCCGGCACCGGTCACGTGCAGTTTGTCCACCCCGTAGGCGGCACGGATCTGTTCCGGTCCGTAGCATCCGGCCGGGTCGGTGAGTTGGCAGGAGAACGTGGTCGCCGTCGGCGACATGTCCACCTGCCCTGCCAACTGGTAGTGCGGGTGGCTGCCGATCGCGGGGACCATGGTCCCGTGCCCGGTGGCCGTCTCGGCCATCGTCGGTGCGCCGACCAGTGCCGCGGCCAGCAGTCCG
>DATCXL010000899.1:0-4761 GCA_036565825.1 Mycobacteriales bacterium | reverse complement strand
TCCGCCGGGGTGACCGGTTCCACCGGTCGATCCGGTCGCCCCTGGTCACCGCCCCACAACGGCCCGCCATCCCCACCGCCGTCGCGGCCACCGTCCCGATACCGGCCCCGGCGGCCGTCCCGGTACAGGTCCGCCTCGTGGTCGCCCGGCCACCCGGCCAGGACGGAACGCTCAGCATCCCTGCCGCGCACCTCGCCGACCTTTTCACCATTCATACGGATACTCCAAAATGCCGGGACCGGATCAGGATCGTGACGGACGCACCGATGGGGAGACGAACCAGATCAGTGCACGACGCCGACCCGGCCGGCCAGTCCACGCAGTTCGTGCGTGATCGTCTTCCGGTCCCGCCGGAGCATCTCGCGCACGACCTCATGCACGATGAGGTTGTGCGCCACCTCCTCGGGCGACTGCTGCTCGGCCTGAAGTAACACGTGCAGCGCGGCCACGTCGTCCCGCCGGCCCACATACCCACGCGCCACGTCCACCAGGTAACGGGCACGGCGTTCCACCGACTGCAGGTTGGCCACGTCCAGCCGCTCGGCCGCACGCACCGCCTCACCCGCCTTACCCAACTCGACCGGGATGCCCACCGCATACGCCCCCACGTTGGTCTGGCCGAAGATGGTCCACGGGTGGCAGTAGTCCGGACCGAGCCGGCGGGCTGCCTGGTCCGCCGCGTCCCACATCCGCCACGCGGTACCGGCATCGCCGCACCGGGCGGTGGCGATCGACGCGTAGAGCTGGAGCGAACCCCACATGGCCAGGTGGTGTTCGGATCCGTCGGACAGCAACGGTTCGAGCATCGCGATGCCGTCCCGGGCCACTGCCTGGGCCTCCTCGGCACGCCCCATCGCGTTGTACAGCGCGACGATGTTCCACGCCGACGCGGCGATCAGGTACGGGTCGTCGGCCTCCTGCGCGGTGGCCATGCCCCGGTCCGCCGCGATCCACGACAGTTCGTACTCGCCGACCTTGCGCAGCCACTGACGGGCCAGGTGGTAGGTCTCCGACAGTGCCCGGGCCGCGGCACGGCGGTCCTCGCCGTTGGCGTAGCGGTACGCCGCGGTGGCGTCGGTGACCAGGTTGGGAAGCATCTCGCCGGTGCGGGTGTAGAACCTGGGCTCCTCGTGCCAGATCCGCCACACCTCGGCGTTGCGCGCGACGATCCCGGCCGGACTGGGCGGAGACTCGGGCTGGTCGCCGGTGATGTCGTAGGACACCAGCGCCTGACGCACCGCGGCCAGGGCCGGGTGATCACACTTGGCGTCACGCGACAGCGTGAGTTCGAAGGCACCGGTGAGGTCGGACAGTTCCTTGATCCGCAACACCTGCGCGATCGTGATCAGATCAGACAGTTTCTCCACGTGGCGGACGCCCTGTTCGACCTTCTTCCACCAGGACAGTGACTTCCCGCATAACCCGGCACAGGCCTCCTGGGTCAGGCCGCGGTACACGCGCCAGATGGTGATGCGTTCGCCGATGGACATGCTCGGATGCAGATGCGGCACGGTGGCCACCTCCGTCGGGGGTCAGGCGACGAGGGGGGTCGGCATGGGATCTCGCGGCAGACGCGAGGCCGAGTCGCGGCGGTCTGTTCGGATCGGACGTGGCCCGGTGGTAACCGGGCACGTGTCGGGCGCGGATCCGGTGCGCGGCGGGGGCGTCGGGATGGACACCACCTCCGTACCGACGGAAGGGAACGGCGATCACCAAACTCCCTCCTCCGCGTGGTCTGATGTACGCATGGCACGTGGTGACGACGAAACGATCGAGCGCCTGTTGCGCTACGACGTGTGGGCCGTGGTCGGCCTCACACCCAACCAACGACGGCCCGCCTACGGCGTTGCGCGGTTCCTCCGGTCACAGGGAAAGAGAATCGTGCCGATCAATCCGGCCGGCGAACCGGTGCACGGCGAAGAGGGTTACACCTCGCTGGCCCAGGTGCCGTTCCCAGTCGATGTGGTGGACGTGTTCCGGCGCAGTGAGCAGGCCGGCGAGCATGTCGACGAGGCCATCCAGATCGGCGCGAAGGCGGTGTGGCTGCAACTCGGCGTGATCGACGAGGCCGCCGCCGACCGGGCCGCGGCGGCCGGGCTGGACGTGGTGATGGACCACTGTCCGGCCATCGAGTGGTCCGCCCACGGCCCTTCCTGACCGACGGCCCGACCAGGTTGCACCGCCAGGTACCCGCCGAAGGCGAGCAGTGCTCCGGTCGGGCCGAGCACCTCGGCGAGTACGCCGGCCAGCACCGGTCCGGGCATGTTGCACCGCATCCCCGGACCAGGCCGGTACCCGCGCACAGGTGGTTGGCGGCGGGTCAGCCGCCGGACAGGCGGATCTGCAGGGCGGCGTCCTTGTCGGCGACCAGGGCGACCAGCGACTCCTGATAGGCCTCCATCCGGGCCCGCAGCAGACCGTCTGAGGCCGCCAGAATCCGCACCGCCAGCAGGCCGGCGTTGCGCGCGCCGCCCACCGACACGGTGGCCACCGGCACCCCCGCGGGCATCTGCACGATGGACAACAGTGAGTCCAACCCGGACAGCTGCGCCAGCGGAACCGGCACGCCGACCACCGGCAACGGGGTGGCCGCGGCCACCATTCCGGGCAGGTGCGCCGCACCGCCAGCTCCGGCGATGATCACCCGCAAACCCCGGTCAGCCGCGCCCTCGGCATAGTCGAGCATCCCACGTGGGGTGCGGTGCGCGGACACCACGTGCACCTCGTTCGGCACCTCGAACTCGGCCAGGGCCTCGGCGGCGGCCGACATCACCGGCCAGTCCGAGTCGCTGCCCATGATCACCCCGACCACCGCCGAGCCGCTCACCGCGCACCCTTCTGGTCGTCACAGCCGTCACGCAGGTAACGCGCCGCGGCAACGGCTCGGCCCCGCACCTCGGTCAGGTCCGAGCCCAACGCCGTCACGTGGCCGATCTTGCGCCCCGGGCGGACCTGTTTGCCGTACAGGTGCACCTTCACGTCCGGCCAGCGGGCCATGCAGTGGTGCAGTCGCTCATCCGGGGACGGACCACCCGGCCGACCACCGAGCAGGTTGGCCATCGCCACCGCCGGCGCGGTCAGTGCGGTGCTGCCCAGCGGGTAGTCCAGTACGGCCCGCAGGTGCTGCTCGAACTGGGACGTACGGGAACCCTCGATGGTCCAGTGTCCGGAGTTGTGCGGTCGCATGGCCAGTTCGTTGACGGCCAGGCCCTGGTCGGTCTCGAACAGTTCCACCGCCAGAACCCCGACCACGCCCAGTTCGTCGGCGATTCGCAGCGCCAACGCCTGGGCCTCGGCCTGCACGTCGGCCGACATGGCCGGCGCCGGGGCCAACACCTCGACGCAGATCCCGTCGGCCTGCACGGTCTGCACCACCGGCCACGCCGCGCCCTGCCCGTAGGGTGAACGCGCCACCAACGCGGCGAGCTCACGGCGCAGCCGCACCCGCTCCTCCACGATGAGGCGGACTCCGGACCGGAGCAGCGGGCCAACCCGTTCGGGTGACTTCACCACCCACACGCCCTTGCCGTCGTACCCGCCGCGGGCCGCCTTGACCACCACCGGCCAGCCCACCCGGTCGGCGAACGACGCCACGTCGGCGGCATCGTTGACCGGTGCCCAGCGGGGCATGGGCACGCCCATCTCACCAAGCCGCTCGCGCATCACCCACTTGTCCTGGGCATGCAGCAGGGCGTCGGCATCCGGCCAGACCGTGTGCCCGGCGGCGGCGAGTTTGCGCACGTGGTCGTTTGGTACGTGTTCGTGGTCGAAGGTGACCACGTCGCAACCACTGGCGAACGCGGCCAGATCCTCGTAACTGGTGTGCTCACCGACGGTGACGTCATGCGCCACCAGAGCCGCACCATCCTCCGGGCTGGCCGCGAGCACCCGCAGCGACTGCCCCATCGCGATGGCGGCCTGATGGGTCATCCGGGCGAGCTGACCGCCGCCCACCATTCCCACCACGGGCAGGCCGGTAGACAGATCCACAGGTCCAGGATACTGGCCGGCAGCCAACGCCCGACGTTCACACCTGGGACCGTGCGGAGCGGCACCGTGGTGGCGGCAAGCGGCGATCTGATCGGCGCGGGCCCGGCCAGTACAGTGAGCCGGTGAAGATGCTCAACCGCGCCGGCACCCGCTGGCAGGTCCTCGTCAAGGAACTGTCCGCGTTCGGTGTGGTCGGTGCCGTGAACGTGTTCGTGGACACCGGGTTGTTCAACGCCAGCCACTTCTGGCTCGGCCTGGGTCCGACGACCTCCAACGTCATCTCAACGGGCATCGCGACAACGCTGTCGTACTTCGCGAACCGTCACTGGTCATTCTCGCACCGGGCCCGCACCGGACTACGCCGCGAATACACGCTGTTCTTCCTACTCAACGGCGTGGCGCTGGCCATGTCGGTGGTGTGCATCGACATCACGTTCTACCTGCTGGGACTGACCAGCCCGTTGGCGGTCAACGTGGCCAAGTTCGTCGGCCTGGGCCTCGGCACGATCTTCCGGTTCTGGTCGTACAAGCGGTGGGTGTTCCTGCCGGCCGACCCCGCCTCGGAATCCGAGCCGGCTGCCGCGTAGCCCGACGAACAGTCCAGCCCTCGCCGGGGCAAAGCCCCGGCTCCGGAGCTCGGCGGGCAGGGACGGGCGCGCTGTGCTGCCCTCGGTGGGGGGAGCTTCGCTCCACCCCACACCCCCTCAAACCCCCACATGACAGCGTTATCGGGTTGGCCGGCACGCACCCTTCGACAACCGGCACCACGAC
>DATCXL010000885.1:0-3778 GCA_036565825.1 Mycobacteriales bacterium | reverse complement strand
AGCGCCACGGGTATCCCACTGTCGGAGCGGTGCCCCTGGGGCCGTGGCGGCCTCCCGGCGGCGGGCACCGGCGCGGTTCCGGTCATCCCTGGCAACACCGACCGGCTCAAGGCTGCTGGAACCCCGCCCCGGTCATCACCGAGCGGCCGGTGTCCGACAGTACGAACGCGACGAACTGCGATGCGGTCGAGGACCCGGACACCGACACGATCGGGTAGTCGTTGACCACCTTGTCCTGCTCCGGGAAGTTAATGCCCTGGACCTTCGACCCCGCCGACCGAACGTCGGTCCGGTACACCAGTCCGGCGTCCACCTCACCCAACTCGACCTTGGTCAGCACTCCCCTGACGTCGTCCTCGAGGGTGTCCGGCCTGGCCTTCACCCCGGCCGCTGCGAAGGTCTGCTGAGCGGCCGCCCCGCATGGCACCTTCGGCAGGCACACCGCGAGTCGCAGCGAGTCGCGACCGAAGTCGGTCAGGCTCCGAATCCTGGCCGGGTTGCCGGCCGGCACCGCAATTTCCAGGACGTTACGGGCGAAGACCGTCGGCGTTCCGGTCGCCTCGCCGGCCTCGGTCACCTGATCCATGGTGGCCTGGCTGGCCGCGGCGAACACATCCACCGGCGCACCTGAGATGACCTGCTGGGCGAGCTGCGCGCTGCCGCCGAAGTTGAGCGAGACCTTCACGCCCGGGTGGGCATCCTCGAAACGGTGTGCGAGGTCGGTGAACGTCTCGGTCAGCGAGGCCGCCGCCGAGACGGTCAGAGTGGTCTGCCTGTCGGCCACACCCGTGGTCGAGGTGCCCGATCCGCAGGCTGCCGCCATGGCCAGGACCGCGGCCAGGACCGCGGCCCGCGCGACCGCCGGCCGCGGGACCGCCGGTGTCATCAGTCGGGTCACGACAGAGCCGGACGTTCGGGTACCCCGACCACCACCTGGGTCGCCTTGATCGACGCGACCGCACGCACGCCCACGGCCAGCCCGAGGTCGTCGACAGCCTCCCGGCTCATCAGTGACACCACCCGGTACGGTCCACACTGCATCTCGACCTGGGCCATCACCTCGTCGCGCACAACCCTGGTCACGATACCTACGAACCGGTTGCGGGCCGACTCTCCGACCACCCCGCCGGGTTCGGGTGCCGCCGCAGTGGAACGGGCGAATTCTGCTAGGTCGCTACCATCAACAACAAACCGACCAAAACGGTCACGCTCGGCAGGCAACCTGCCAGCATCGGCCCACCGCCGCACCGTGTCATCACTGACACCGAGCAGTGCGGCCGCCTCACTCATCCGGAAACTCGGCATGCCGGGGAGCATAGCTCCGCATCCGCGTCGAAAACTAGAGACCGGGAGACACATTTGCGGAACTGAGAATGCGTGCCAGCAACTCCGCGGCCGCGCGGACCGCACCGGGCCGGGCCGGGCGAGCGACAAAGGTCACCAGCCACCGGAGCACGAGATCGACAGCGTCCGCCTCCCGCCCGCCAAGGTCACCGAGGTGCCCCCGCAGTTCCTCGGCCGCGGACTGCCAGCCGGCCGAACGCGGCCCCGAAGCCAACATCGCGGCCACCACCCGCGGCTCGGTCCGGGCGACCCTACGCAACGCCGGGTGTTCACAGACCCTGCTGGCGGCGTGCTCCAGCGCGTCGACCAGGGGCATCGGCCGGCACTCCGCCGCGATGATCCGTACCTGGGCCTCGACCAACGCGGCCAACACGTCGTCCTTGGTGCGGAAGTGGTTGTACAGCGTGGCCTTGGCGATACCGGCCTCGGCCGCGATGTCGTTCATGGTGGTATGCCGCACACCGTCGCGCGCGACAGCACGCAACGCACCGTCGAGTAGCCCGGCTCGGGTGCGGGCCATGGCGTTCCCGCCACGGGACCGGGTCCCCGCCTCCCGGCGGGGAAGGGCCGAGGCCAACGCGGTGGACGGTACAGGCTCGGTGCTCACGTACGTGTCCGGCACTGTGCCTTCCTGCCACCAGCCGCCGCCCACGTCAAGATGCCACCCCGAAATCGACCGGTACGGCCGTGGTCGCACCAACGACGGGGGCCGACAGCGGGACCCGCGAGGACCCTCACCCGAGCGGCTGACCGCGTCGGGTGCTCAGGCGGCGGCTACCACCGGCTGGCGAGCGGGCAGGGAGACGACGTCACCGTCGAAGAGCGCGGCGCCCAGTTCGGAACGTGCCGGCTCCCCCGGTTGCTCGACCGGTGCCGCAGCAGTGTCCGGGTGGTCGAACATCGCCTGCTCGGTCCCGACCGGCTCCGTCGGACTCTCGGCCAGGCCCGGCGTCTCGGCCAACGGCGTCTCGGCCGGGCCGTCGGCGTCCGCGGGCTCCCAGCCCCGGTCAGCAGACACAACGTCCTCGCGCGGTCCAGACAACCTCGGCCTCGGCGCGGTTGGACGGGGGCCGACCCCAGCCAGTTCCCGCCGTGGCGCCGTCGATACCCGCCGCATCGGGGTTTCGGCTCCAACCATCGTCTCGCTGACCTCGCGCAGCAGGTCCGACAGCCGCACGTCCAGGGCCACGCAGATCGCCGCGAGCAGTTCCGAGGAGGCTTCCTTCTGTCCGCGCTCGATCTCGGACAGGTAGCCCAGACTCACCCGTGCCGCACCGGAGACCTCACGGAGGGTGCGCCTCTGCCGCAGTCGGCGGCTACGCAGCGTCTCGCCGAGTACTCGGCGTAGCAGAGCCATCGGCGCCCCTCCTTCACAGTCAACTTCGAGCCACGGTACCCCGCGGCAGACGGGACAGCCGCCTGTCGCCGCGGAGTACGCCCAGGGCGAACACCTGCGCAAACGTGTCGATCACAGCGCCGATTCCCGCACGCCGACGGCAAGCAGGTCCAGGGCGGCAAGCACCGCGGTGGCCCGGATATCGTCTCGCCGCCCGGTCAGCGCGAGCTTGCGAACCAGTACACCGTTGTCACCCGCGGGATCGGCCGGTCCGGCGAGTCCCAGGTACACGGTGCCAACCGGCACCCCGTCGTGCGGATCGGGCCCGGCCACGCCGGTCAACGACAACCCGAACGTCGCGCCCAGCCGATTCCGCACGCCAGCGGCCAGCGCTTCGGCCACCGGTGCGCTGACCGGGCCGTGCCGGTCCAGCAGCGCCTTGGGCACCCCGGCCAACAGGTGCTTGAGGTCGGTCGCGTAGACCACCAACCCGCCACGGAACGTCGCACTCGACCCGGCCGTCTCGGTCAGTGCCGCACACACAAGTCCGGCGGTCAGCGACTCGGCCACCGCGACCGTGGCTCCCCTGGCGGCCAGCGCCCGGTGGATTGAGGCCAGGTCGGTGGCCGTGCTCATCGTGGCTCACCTGCCTCGCCTGCGGCGGCCCTGCTGGTCCGCCGCAGGCTCAACGCACGCAGCACGTAGTCCCCGCCGGTGACCACCGTCAACACCAGGGCGGCTCCCATCACCGTGCCGGCCAGGACCGCCATCCATCCCGGCAGTGGCAGCAGGTACAACCCGATCGCCACCCCCTGCACGGTGGTCTTCACCTTGCCGCCGCGGCTGGCCGGCATCACGCCATGCCGGATCACCCAGAACCGCAGTAGCGTCACGCCGATCTCCCGGGCCAGGATGACCACGGTGACCCACCAGGCCAGCTCGTCCAGCGCGGACAGTGCGACCAACGCGGTACCGGTCAACGCCTTGTCCGCAATCGGGTCGGCCAGCTTGCCGAAGTCGGTGCCCAGCCCCCGCCGCCGGGCGATGTCACCGTCCACCCGGTCGGTCACCGATGCCACCACGAACACCACGCAGGCC
>DATCXL010000256.1:0-3214 GCA_036565825.1 Mycobacteriales bacterium | reverse complement strand
GGCCCCGGAGCCGCCGACTTCGGTACTTATTCGACACGGACGGCCGACCACGGCCATGGACGGTCGGACACGGCCGGACATACGAGGCAGGCCCCTGACCGCGTTCCCGCTGGTCAGAGGCCTGTTTCCGCAGGTCAGGAGGTGTGCCCCCGGCAGGATTCGAACCTGCGCACCCGCCTCCGGAGGGCGGTGCTCTATCCCCTGAGCTACGGGGGCGGCAACGGGCGACAGGGTATCAGGATCGGCGCGGCGGTGTTTGACCGCGTGACCCCGTATGACCCGTCGCCAACCCGGGACCCACCCAACCCACCACCACAGCATCTCGCCAGGCGATCGTTCCTGCAACCTGGTTGCAACAAGCCCGTCGGTGCATCTAGATTCACCAATGGTGGCCCCACCACCTCCGCGACCGGGGCCCGGGGTGGGAGGCACTGTCATGGCCGGCGTCCGCACGTCCGACCCGTCAGCCGGTGGAACCACCACCGGCACAGGGTCGTCACCCGCGCGGATCTCCCGGCAGGAGTGGATCCGCATCGGCGGCATGACGCTGTTCGTCACCGCCCTGCACGTGGCCGGCTTCTTCAGCCTGCTGGCCCTGGTCGTCCCGCAGCACTACGTACTTGGCACCGACTCCACCACCGGCAAGACCCTGGCGTTCAGTGTCGGGCTGGGCCTGACCGCATACGCCCTGGGCATGCGACACGCCTTCGACGCCGACCACATCGCCGCCATCGACAACACCACCCGCAAGCTGATGGCCGACGGGCAACGTCCCGTCTCGGTCGGGTTCTGGTTCTCCCTGGGCCACTCCAGCATCGTGTTCGGACTGTGCTTCCTGCTGTGGGCGGGCGTGCGAACCCTGGCCGGCCAGGTCGAGGACGACGCCTCCGCCCTACAGCAGACCACCGGGCTGATCGGCACCCTGGTCTCGGGCGTCTTCCTGATGCTCATCGGGATCATCAACCTGGTCATCCTGCGGGCCATCGTCTCGGTCTTCCGACAGATGCGTCGGGGCGCCTACGACGAGGCCGAGCTGGAGGAGAAGCTCAACAAGCGCGGTTTCATGAACCGCATCCTCGGCGGCGCCACCAGGTCGGTCCGCAAGCCCTGGCACATGTATCCGGTCGGCCTGCTCTTCGGCCTGGGCTTCGACACCGCCACCGAGGTGTCCCTGCTCGTCCTTGCCGGCGGTGCGGCGGCGTTCAGCCTGCCCTGGTACGCGATCCTGACCCTGCCCATCCTGTTCGCCGCCGGCATGTCGCTGCTGGACTCGATCGACGGCTGCTTCATGAACTTCGCCTACGGCTGGGCCTTCTCCAAGCCGGTCCGCAAGGTGTACTACAACATCGCCATCACCGGCCTGTCCGTCGCGGTCGCCATGATCGTCGGCCTGATCGAACTGATCTCGATCCTGGCCGACAAGCTCAGCATCACCACCGGGCCGCTGGCCTGGGTCGGCGGCCTGGACCTCAACCATGTCGGTTACTTCATCGTGGCCCTGTTCGTGCTCACCTGGGCGGTGGCCCTGTCGGTGTGGAAGTTCGGGCGCATCGAGGAGAAGTGGTCGGCGGGGATGCGGACCCGGCCCGACCACGCCTGACCGGCGGGTTCTCATACCCTTGGCCCAGCACGGGGCACGCAGAAAGGGTATGTATCCGGTGACCGATCCAACCGAGTCAACCGACCCGACCGACGCGACAGGCCCGAACCGGATTCCGGTCACCGACCGGACCCGGATCCGGCAGGTGGGACACAAGGCATCCGACGATCGGTCGATGTTGTACCGGATCCTCGACGCCGGTCACGTCGGGCACCTGGCCATCGTCAACGACGGTCAGCCCTACGTGTTGCCCGTCGCCTACGGCCGGGACGGCGACCGGGTGCTGCTGCACGGCTCCACCGGCAGCCGACTGTTCCGGACACTGGCCACCGGCGTGCCCACCTGTCTGGAGGTGACCCTGGTCGACGGGCTGGTACTCGCCCGTTCGGCGTTCGAGACCTCGATGCACTACCGCGGCGTGATGGTGCTGGGTCGGTGTGAGGTGGTGCCGACCGACCAGAAACTCGCCGCGATGGAACGCATCACCGAACACATCCTGCCCGGCCGGTGGGCCCAACTCCGCCCGCCGAAACGCAGGGAGCTGGCCGCCACCATGGTGCTGGCCCTGCCCCTGACCGAGGTGTCGGTGAAGGTCAGCGACGCCCCACCCGACGACTTCACCGAGGACCTGGACTTTCCGGTGTGGGCTGGGGTGGTCCCGCTGCGCACCGTTACCGGAACCCCGGTACCAGCCCCCGACCTGCGTTTTGACCTGCCGGCGCCACAGTCGGCGGCCGGCGCCCCGGACCGCTTCGACCCCTGACGGCGCGGCCTGCCCGGCTGGCCGAAGCCCTGCCCGGTGGGTTCTCAACGAGAGTCACACCGGGCAGGGAACGGCTCAGCCCGCGACGCCCGCCGGTTCGGCGGACCGCTGGTCGGCGGCGGGTTCGTCCGAACCGGAGGCCATCCGGTGCGGCCACCACATCCACCGGCCAAAGTCCAGGTTGAGTGCGGTCACCAGCACCGACCGCACCACCATGGTGTCCAGCAGCACGCCGAGCGCCACGGCGAAACCGATCTCGGCGAACGCGACCACCGGCAGCGTCGCCAGCACGGCGAACGTGCCGGCCAGCACGCACCCGGCCGAGGTGATCACGCCACCGGTCGCGGCCAATCCGATCAGCGCGCCACGCCGGGTGCCGTGTTGCAGTACCTCCTCGCGCACCCTGGTCATCAGGAAGATGTTGTAGTCGATCCCCAACGCGACCAGGAACACGAACACGAACAGCGGGAAGGCGGTGTCCTCGCCGGCGAACCCGAACACGTGCCGGAACAGCAGGACACTTACGCCCATCGCGGCGGCGAAGGACAGCACCACGGTCGCCACCAGCACCACCGGCGCCACGATGGCCCGCAACAACAACCCGAGGATCACCAGTACCACGACCAGCACCAACGGGATGATCAGTCTGTTGTCGTGCTGGGCAGCCCGGTTGGTGTCCAGGATGACCGCGGTCGGCCCGCCGACCTTGGCTTCGGCGCCGTCTATCCGGTGCACGACGTCCCGGACCCGGTCCACGGTGTCCTGGGCCGCCCGGCTGTCCGGCGCATCGGCGGAGGTGCCCAGTATCTGGGCCAACTCGCCCCGAACCACCGGTTGGGAGGTCTCGACGA
>DATCXL010000860.1:0-4530 GCA_036565825.1 Mycobacteriales bacterium | reverse complement strand
GCGGGTCCGGGACGGGTTGGTCGACATCGCCCAGCGGATCGGTGCGCCGTTCGTGGTGACCAACGACTCGCACTACACGTTCGAACACGAGCGGGACTCGCACGACGTGTTGCTGTGCATCCAGACCGGCTCCAACGTCGCCGACGCGAAACGGTTTCGGTTCGACGGCACCGGGTACTACCTCAAGTCACCGGCCGAGATGCGGGCGGTGGACTCCTCCGACGCCTGGCAGCAGGGGTGCGACAACACGCTCCTGGTGGCCGAGCGGGTGGACACCACGGGAATGTTCCCGCCGGGGAACCTGATGCCGCGTTTCCCGGTGCCGGAGGGGGAGACCGAGGAGGGGTTCTTCCGGGCCGAGGTGTGGCGCGGGATGACCCGACGGTTCCCCGACGGCTTCGACGAGGCACACCGGGCCCAGGCCGAGTACGAGATGAACATCATCGCGCAGATGGGGTTCTGCTCGTACTTTCTGGTGGTCGCCGACTTCATCATGTGGTCCAAGGAGAACGGGATCCGGGTGGGCCCCGGCCGTGGGTCGGCAGCCGGGTCGATGGTGGCCTACGCGATGGGGATCACCGACCTGGACCCGATCCCGCACGGTCTGCTGTTCGAACGGTTCCTCAACCCCGACCGCATCTCGATGCCCGACATCGACATCGACTTCGACGAACGTCGGCGCGGTGACGTGATCCGCTACGTCACCGACAGGTGGGGTGAGGACCGGGTCGCGCAGATCGTCACGTTCGGCACGATCAAGGCCAAGGCCGCGGTGAAGGACTCCGCCCGGGTGCTGGGTTACCCGTACTCGGTGGGAGACCGGATCTCCAAGGCGTTCCCGCCGGCGGTGATGGGCAAGGACATCCCGCTGTCGGCGATCTTCGAGGAGAGCCACCCCCGGCACAACGAGGCCGGTGAACTGCGTTCCCTCTACCAGGGTGACCAGGACGTGGCCAAGGTCATCGACACCGCTCGTGGTCTGGAGGGGTTGATCCGCCAGCCCGGTGTGCACGCGGCCGGGGTGATCATGTCGGCCGAGCCGTTGATCGACCACGTTCCGCTGACCAGGCGGGACAGCGACGGGGCGATCATCACGCAGTTCGACTACCCGACCTGCGAGTCGCTCGGCCTGCTCAAGATGGACTTCCTGGGCCTGCGGAACCTGACCATCATCGACGACTGCCTGAACAACATCGCCGCCAACCAGGGCCACCGGGTCAACCTGGAGACCCTGCCGCTGGACGACCGGCCCACCTACGAACTGCTCTCCCACGGTGACACGCTCGGCGTGTTCCAGCTCGACGGCGGCCCGTTGCGTGCGCTGCTGCGGCTGATGAAACCAGACAACTTCGAGGACATCTCCGCGGTCATCGCGCTGTACCGGCCCGGCCCGATGGGTGCGAACTCACACACCAACTACGCGCTGCGCAAGAACGGCCAACAGGAGATCACCCCGATCCACCCCGAACTCGCCGACTCGTTGCGGGAGATCCTGGACACCACCTACGGCCTGATCATCTACCAGGAGCAGGTCATGGCCATCGCACAGAAGGTCGCCGGGTACACCCTGGGACAGGCCGACCTGCTGCGCCGGGCGATGGGCAAGAAGAAGAAGTCGATCCTGGACAAGGAGTTCGTGCCGTTCAGCGAGGGGATGAAGCAGAACGGCTACGGTGACGGCGCGATCAAGACGCTGTGGGACATCCTGGTCCCGTTCGCCGACTACGCGTTCAACAAGGCACACAGCGCGGGCTACGGTCTGGTGTCCTACTGGACCGCCTACCTGAAGGCCAACTACCCAGCCGAGTACATGGCCGCCCTGCTCACCAGCGTCCGGGACGACAAGGACAAGAGCGCGGTCTACCTCAACGAGTGTCGCCGGATGGGCATCAAGGTCCTGCCGCCCGACGTCAACGAGTCCGACGCCGACTTCACCCCGCGTGGCACCGACATCCGGTTCGGCCTGTCTGCCGTTCGCAACGTCGGCGCCAACGTGGTGGCCTCGGTGGTGGCCGCCCACAAGGCGAAGGGCAGGTTCACCGACTTCTTCGACTTCCTGCGCAAGGTGGAGGCGTCGGTCTGCAACAAGAAGGTGGTGGAGTCGCTGATCAGGGCCGGCGCGTTCGACTCGCTCGGCCACACCCGCCGTGGACTGGCGCAGGTGCACGTCGAGGCCATCGACGCGGTGCTGGACACCAAACGGGCCGAGGCGGCGGGCCAGTTCGACCTGTTCGGCACCCTCGGCGGGCAGGATTCCGAGCCGCTGGCCACCGCCTTCGAGATTCCGGTGCCGGCCGTCGAGTGGGACAAGACCGACCTGCTCGGCTACGAGCGGGAGATGCTCGGACTGTACGTCTCCGACCACCCCCTGTTCGGTCTGGAGCACGTACTGGCGGCATCGGCGGACGTCTCGATCGGGGCGTTGCAGACCGACGTGGTCAGCGACGGACAGACGGTGACCGTGGCCGGGATCCTCTCCTCGGTCAACCGACGGGTGAACAAGACCGGCTCGCCATGGGCCCAGGCGGTACTGGAGGACCTGGAGGGTTCGGTGGAGGCGTTGTTCTTCCCGGCCACCTACGCCCAGGTCGGAGTCAACGTCGCCGAGGACGCCATCGTGGTGATCCGGGGGCGGGTGGACCGGCGTGAGGAGGTCGCCAAGCTGATCGTCAGCGATCTCACCCTGCCAGACCTGGAGCAGGGGCCGCACGGGCCGGTGGTGGTCGCGTTGCCCGCGACCCGCTGCACGCCGCCGGTGGTGGAGCGGTTGCGTGAGGTGTTGACCACACATCCGGGCATCACCGAGGTCCATCTGAGGCTGGTCAGCGGTGAGAGCATCACCCACTGGGCCCTGGATGATGGCCTGCGGGTCACGCCCACGCCGGCGCTGATGGGCGACCTCAAGGCACTACTCGGACCAAGTTGTCTGGCGAGTTGATCGGTGGTCACCCGGGTGACCTGACCGCATGACCGGCCGGGTTGCCCGGCCAGGTGGGTGTTCGTCCGACCGGCCCTGTGGCCGTTCGCGAACCTGCCGTTTCGACCAGGGCCCACTGGGCCGAACGGCCCGATACATGCGGTACATTGCTGGGCCGAATGACACACACGCGAATCGGTGCCTGGCTGTGTCCGTCCCGCCAGCCGGAACCTATGCTCGTCACGACCCGGTAACAGGGCTACCGCAGCGTTGGAAAGGGCGTCATGGCAGACAGCGGGGAACTAGTCGAGCGGCGTTGGCCGGAGGCAGATCCGGCCCGTGCCGGCGTCGTCGTGGTGGTGCGCTTCCTGGTGGGCCGGACCGCCATCGACCAGCTCAACCGGATGTCCCGGCTGGTGTGGCCGGTGGCGGTCGCCGGACTTGTGACGGTGTTCGTGGGGCCACCCTGGATCGGCGTCGGTCTGCTCGCGCTGTCCCTGCTGTCGGTGGTGGCGTGGATCCTCGCGGTGTGGGTGGTTGATCGGATCGCGCTGACCCGGACGTATCGAGGTGTACAGGACGACCTGGCCAGCGCGGTGGAGGCGGGTAAGGCGAACGTTCGTCGGGAACTGGAGCGGGTTGGCCTGCCCAGCTCGCGGTGGCGGATGCCGATGTTCGTGATGCGGCTGGGACGCCGGTCCGGCGCTGGGCGTGACGAGGCCCGCACCCGGCTGGAACACGTCAATCTGGAACAGGTGCTGCCGCGGGCACAGATCGACCGGGCGATGAGCATCCTTGATCGGGTGCGGGGTCGTGCGGCCTGACCCGGTGTCATCACCGACCGGTCGCGTCTGAATTGTCGGCTGTACTCTTTGTGATCGATGATTCACCCTGAAGGTGGTTCTCGCTCGCTGCCACCCCGCCGGCCTGAGAGACTGGCAGGCGAACAGGTCGTGAGAGTGGGCGGTGGCATGGGTACTGGCGGTGACGCTGCGCGTGGGAACCGGTTGACCGGTTGGCGTGGGGTGGTGGCGTCGTGACCGCGGTGCCGAATCCTGGTGAACCGCACGAGCAGTCGCGCGAGAGTCGGTCCGACGAGCAACCACGCATGATCCCGCCGTCCCCGTGGGCGCCGGTGGACCAGACCGGCGCATACGAGTTGGGCACCCCGGTCGGACCGCCCGGTTCGGTGGGCCCGGTGGGCCCGGTGGGCCCGGTTAGCGGAGCCGCGGTGCACGAACCGCCCCGACGAAAAGTCCCCCGGTGGGCAGACCGTAAAGATCTGGTCGGCGGCGCGACGGTGGTCGTCGCGATGGTGGCGACCGGCCTGCTGCTCGGTGTCGTCTGGTACCTGGTCGCACCCCGACTGGCGTTTCGGGTCGGACCCTCGGGCGACTTCCTTCCGGTCGGGGCGGTCGAGTCCGAGGCGCTGATCGGCGCGGACGGCTGGTTCGTCGCGCTGACCGCGTTGGTCGGGTTGGTGGCCGGCCTGGCCGGTTGGTTGTGGCGGTCGGTGCGCGGTCCGGCGGTGGCGGTGGGGCTGGCGGCCGGTGGGGTGGTGGGCGCCCTTGTCGCCTCCTGGATCGGCCATCTGCTCGGCCACGGACCTTCGG
>DATCXL010000844.1:0-5908 GCA_036565825.1 Mycobacteriales bacterium | reverse complement strand
CCGGGTCGCCTCATCGACGGCGTCCTTGGCCATCACCCGGTAGGTGGTGTACTTGCCGCCGGCGACCAGCACCAGGCCGGGTACCGGCTGGACCACGGCGTGTTCGCGGGACAGCGTGCTGGTCGTGTCGGACTCGCCGGCCAACAGCGGCCGCAGCCCGGCGTACACACCCTCGATGTCGTCGTGGGTCAACGGCGTGGCCAGCACCCGGTTGAGGTGTTCCAGGATGTAGTCGATGTCCCGCGCGCTGGCCGCCGGGTGCGTGCGGTCCAGGTTCCAGTCGGTGTCGGTGGTGCCGATGATCCAGTGCTGGCCCCACGGGATCACGAACAGCACGCTGAGTTCGGTGCGCAGGATCAGCCCGGTCTGCCCGTCGAGACGGTCCCGGGGCACCACCAGATGAACCCCCTTGGACGCCCGCACCGAAAGCCCGGAATCATCACCGAGCATCCGCCCGACGTCGTCGCTCCACACTCCGGTGGCGGCCAGCACCACCCGGGCCCGCACCTCGATCGGCCCGTTGTTCTCCAGGTCGTCCACCCGAGCCCCGACCACCCGCTCGCCGTCGCGCAGCAGCCCGGTCATCCGGGCGCTGGAGACCAGGCAGGCACCGTACTGGGCCGCCGTTCGGGCCACCGTCAACGTGTGCCGGGCGTCGTCGACCTGCGCGTCGTGGTACTCGATGGCCCCCACCAGCCCGCCCGGGCGCAGGTCTGGAAAACGCCGCAACGCGGCGGTGCGGGTCAGGTGCCGATGCCGTGGCAGCCCACGCGCGGACCCCAGCGCGCTGCCCAGCAGGTCATACAGCGCCACCCCGGCGCCGTAGTACGCCCGCTGCCAGACGTGCCGGGTCAACGGCAGCACGAACGGCACCGGCCGCACCAGGTGTGGGGCGAGGTCCCGCAGCAGCAGCCCGCGTTCGGTCAGCGCCTCCCGGACCAGCCCGAAGTCCCGCTGCTCCAGGTACCGCAGACCCCCGTGGATCAGCTTGCTGGACCGGCTGGACGTGCCCGCGGCCCAGTCTCTGGCCTCCACCAACGCGACCGAGAGCCCGCGGGTTGCGGCGTCCAGCGCGGCGCCGGCTCCGGTGACCCCGCCGCCCACCACCAACACGTCGAACGTCTCGGTGGCCAGGCGCACCAGGTCGCGGCGCCGTTGGTCGGGTCCCAGCCGCACGACTCCCGTTCGCCGTGCCCGGGTGAAGGCCTGCGGGTCCACGTCGTTCACCCCGGGGTCCCCGGCTCCGACCGCGGGTCCGCCCGACCGCGCCAGGTCGTTGTCTGCACCTGCATGGCCCGACCGTACGCGGCCGTCGCGAACGGTCAGAACCGCACCGGCGCCACGCATGGACCAGATGGTGTGTGACCCCGGAGCCGGGGCCTTGCCCCGGCGAGGACCTGGGGCCTGGAACCAATCGTCCAGCGGCCCCCTCTACCAGGCGGTGGTGCGGTCGGCGATCGCTGTGGCCTCGACCGGTAAGGCGGCCAGCCCACGCAGGGTCAGGTTCTCCTTGTACGGGGGCGTGGGCACGCCCGGTTCCGGGTCTCGCACCCGCTCTGCCATCCGGGTCAGCGCCAACCGACCCTCCAACCTGGCAAGTGGAGCCCCCAGGCAGAAGTGCGGGCCGAACCCGAAGGCGATGTGTCGCATGTCGCCGCGAGTCGGGTTGAAGCTGTCGGGTTCGGTGAACGCCTCGGGGTCGCGGTGCGCCGCCCCGATGAGCATCATGCCCAGTTCACCCTGGCGCAGCGGGGTACCGGCCACCTCGGTGTCCGCCCCGGCCACCCGGCCGACGATCTGCACCGGCGGGTCGTACCGCAGTACCTCCTCCACCACGCTGCCTCCCAGTTCGGGGTGTTCGGCCAGCGTCGACATCCAGTGCGGGTCGCGCAACAGGGCGAGCATGCCGTTGCCGATCAGGTTCACCGTCGTCTCGTGTCCGGCGACGAGCAGCAACACGCAGGTCGAGATCAGCTCCTCCTCGGAGAGTTGGTCGCCGGCCTGCTCCACGGCGATCAGCGCGGAGAGCAGGTCGTCGCCGGGGGCGGCCCGGCGGGCCTCGATCAGGTCGGCGAAGTACCGCCGGATGTCGGTCCCGGCCGTGATCTGATCGGCCACCGTGGGGTCCGGCCCGCCACTGAACGCGAACACCGGGTCAAGTGAGCGGGCCAACAGCGACGACCAGCGACGGAACTCCGGTTCGTCCTCGATGGGCACACCCAGAAGCTGACAGATCACGGTGACCGGCAGCGGGTAGGCGACATCGCTGACCACGTCGAGTCGACCCCGCACGGCCGCGGCATCGAGCAGGTCGTCCACCAGGTCACGGATCCGGGGTTCGAGCCGGGCCACCACCCCGGGGGTGAACGCCGCGGACACCAGCCGGCGCAGTCGGGTGTGGTCGGGCGGGTCGAGGAACAGGAACGAGGGGGTGGGCTCGGTCCAGGCCTCACCGTGCGCCTGGGTGACCGCGTCACGGTAGGCGTGGTCCAGCTCGGACCCGCGCCGGTCGACGCTGGCGTGCGGATCACGCAACAACGCCTGGCACTGGGCGAACCGGGACATCACCACCACCGGCAGGTCCCCGATCCGCACCGGCCCGGCCGCGCGCAACCGTGCGTATAACGGGTATGGGTCGGCGCGCCGCGCCGGATCGAGAAGTTGGCCGAACACACTGGCGTCGATTGTCCCGGTCATCTTCCCAGTGTCGTACCGGGCCGTGGATTCGGACACCGCCATTCCGTGGACTTCCACCAGGCGTGCCGGTGAACATGAAGATCACCCGGCAACGGCCTAGAATTCGGTGGTGAATCCTGACCTGGCGGCCGCGGTGACGCGACTGCGGATGCGCGCCTGCTGGACCGAGGTTCCGGCGCTGCTGCGCGGCGAGGATCGGGACTTCTCGACACTGTTCGCACTGGCGGCCTCCGCGGTGGAACGGTGCGCGTTCACCGCGGCGGGCTGGGATCCGGCGGGCGAGGCACTGCGCGAGGCGACGGAGGTAGCCGACTCCGCCGAGGAACGTGCGCAGGTTCTGGGCGAGGGCGCGTTTCTCTGTTACGCACAGACCGTGTTCGACGGGGTCGATCACGCCGATGATGCCCGCCGGATGCTGGGGCAGGCCGAGCGCCTGATCGGAGAGCACTCCCCACTGGCCCCTCTGTTGGCATTCCGGCGCGGGTTGATCACCGAGAACCTGGACGGTGACCACGACGCCGCGCGGCAGTTCTACGCGCAGGCGCACCAGGCGGCGCAGGACGCCGGGGACGAACTGTTCCTGTCGTTCACCTACCGGCATTTCGGGATCGTGGATCGCAAGGCGGGTCGAATCGAGCAGGCCCGGTACGGGTTCACCAAGTCACTCGAACTCCGGGAGAAGGTGGGATTCCTCATCGGGATCGCACCCGCGTTGTCGGGGCTCGCCCGGGTCAGCGACGAACCGGACGCGAGTCGACTACGCAACGAGTCGCGGCGACTGGTGCGGATTCTGGGCCTGGCCAGCAGACTCGGGCAGTAGGTATTGGCTTTCAGGGTACGTCGGAAGGTGGGCGAATCGCCGATGGGCACAACCGGGCGTCCGGTCTGGCACGGTATCAGCGGTGGCGGAGGTGCCCGGTTATACGTCGAGGACCACGGTGACCCCGACAGGCCTGGACATCGGGAACGACCAGCGGTGGTGTTCCTGCACGGGCTGGGGTACTGCCGACTCGCCTGGGCCAACCAGGTGCGGTCCGAGTTGTCCTCGACGTTCCGGTTGGTCACGGTGGACCTGCGCGGTCACGGCGGCTCGGACGCACCACCGGACGGCTACGCCGACTCGTCCCGGTGGGCCCAGGACGTGGCAGCGGTGCTCGGTGAGATGGGCCTGCACCGGCCGGTGGTGGTCGGTTGGTCCTACGCCGGTGCGGTCATCTGCGACTACCTGGCCGAGTACGGCGACGACGCGTTGGCGGGGCTAGTGCTGGTCGGCGCGGTCAGCGACCTGGGTACCCGACGGGCTCTGGACGGGCTCACCGACGAGTTCGTCGCGGTGTCACGCCGGCTGGTGCGGTCCGACCCGGCCGACCTGCCGTCCGCCGTCGGTGACTTCGTCGACCTGTGTACGCACAGGCCGTTACCCGCCGAACAGCGTGGCGAGATGCGCGGGTGGAACTCGGTGGTGCCCGGCCATGTTCTGGCCGGCATGCTGCGTCGCACCCTGGAACACGACGCGACACTTCGGGCGGTGCGGGTGCCGACCCTGGTCCTGCACGGCGAAGCCGACCGGGTGGTCCGGGTGGCGCACGCCCGGCACGTGGCCGGACTGGTACCCGGGGCGCGACTGGTGACCCTTCCCGAGGTGGGACACATGCCGTTCTGGGAGGCCCCGGAACGGTTCAACACGCTGTTGGCCGAGTTCGTCGAGGCGGCCGGGGTGACACACGGCCGGTGAAAAACAGCCGGTGAAACATGGAGGCGGCCCCCGGAGTTCCGGAGGCCGCCCCCACTGGTACCAGTGGCGCCGTGGCGCCGTGACGGTGACGGACTAGAAGTCCATGTCCCCGCCGCCACCCGGCATCGCCGGGGCCTTCTCCTTCTCCGGCTTGTCCGCGACCACTGCCTCGGTGGTCAGGAACAGCGCGGCGATGGAGGCGGCGTTCTGCAGTGCCGAGCGGACCACCTTGGCCGGGTCCGGCACACCCGCGGCGAGCATGTCGCCGTACTCGCCGGTCGCGGCGTTCAGGCCGTGACCGGGCGCCAGCCCGCGGACCTTCTCCACCACAACGCCGCCCTCGTAGCCGGCGTTGACAGCGATCTGCTTGAGCGGGGCCTCCAGCGCGATCCGGACGATCTTCGCACCGGTTGCCTCGTCACCCTCAAGGTCGAGCTTGTCGAACGCCGTGGTGCCGGCCTGGAGCAGTGCCACGCCGCCACCGGCGACGATGCCCTCCTCGACGGCCGCCTTGGCGTTACGCACGGCGTCCTCGATGCGGTGCTTGCGCTCCTTGAGCTCCACCTCGGTGGCCGCACCGACCTTGATCACCGCGACACCGCCGGCCAGCTTGGCCAGCCGCTCCTGGAGCTTCTCCCGGTCGTAGTCCGAGTCGCTCTTCTCGATCTCGGCGCGGATCTGGTTCACCCGACCCTGGATCTGGTCGGCGTCACCAGCACCCTCGACGATGGTCGTCTCGTCCTTGGTGACGACCACCTTGCGGGCCCGGCCGAGCAGGTCGATGGTGGCGTTCTCCAGCTTGAGGCCGACCTCTTCGCTGATGACCTGACCACCGGTGAGGATGGCCATGTCGCCCAGCATCGCCTTGCGACGGTCACCGAAACCGGGGGCCTTGACCGCGACGGACTTGAAGGTGCCGCGGATCTTGTTGACCACCAGGGTGGCCAGCGCCTCGCCCTCGACGTCCTCGGCGATGACGGCCAGCGACTTGCCGGCCTGCATGACCTTCTCCAGCAGCGGGAGCAGGTCCTTGACCGAGGCGATCTTGGAGTTGACGACCAGGATGTAGGGGTCGTCGAGGACGGCCTCCATCCGCTCGGTGTCGGTGGCGAAGTAGGGCGAGATGTAGCCCTTGTCGAAGCGCATACCCTCGGTGAGCTCGAGCTCCAGCCCGAAGGTGTTGCTCTCCTCGACGGTGATGACGCCTTCCTTGCCGACCTTGTCCATGGCTTCGGCGATGATCTCGCCAACCGTGGTGTCGGCTGCGGAGATGGAGGCGGTCGAGGCGATCTGTTCCTTGGTCTCGACGTCCTTGGCCTGGTTGGACAGGGCCTCGGACACTGCCTCGACGGCCTTCTCGATGCCGCGCTTGAGGCCGAGCGGGTTCGCGCCGGCCGCGACGTTACGCAGCCCCTCACGCACCAGGGCCTGGGCCAACACCGTCGCCGTGGTCGTACCGTCACCGGCGACGTCGTC
>DATCXL010000827.1:0-4931 GCA_036565825.1 Mycobacteriales bacterium | reverse complement strand
GCTGGTGCGGGCCTGTGTGCACCGGGTCGGGCCGGTGTGGACCGGGACCGGGGCCGGGCTGCTGGTTGTGGGCACGGTGGCGTGGGACCGGTCGCGACGCTGGGTACTCGCCGGGCTGGGGTGTCTGGTCACCCGCTACCGGCTCCGCACAGCCCTTCGCGAGCTTCGCCTGTCGGCGCGGTCTGGGCGCCTACCCGGGGTGTTGTGGATGTGCCCGACCCCGGTCGGGGAACGGGTGTGGTTGATCTGCCCGGTCGGGGTATCGGCTGAGGACATCGCCGATGAGACCGACCGGATACGGGCGGCCTGCTACGCCCGGGACGTTCGGGTAGTCCGCGACCCGCGTTGGTCGGCCCTGGTGACCGTCGAGGTGATCCGCCGCGACCCGCTCGCCTCCACAGCGGCTATCCGCACCCCGCTGGTCGACGTCCTCGGCTCCGTGCCGTTGCCCCGGCAGGAGGTACGCGCGGATGGCTGACCTGTCGATCTTTCAGCCGGTGTTCCTCGGCGTGGACGAACGCGGCCGACCAGTTCACGTGTCGTTGGACGGGCGGAACCTGCTCATCGGCGGCGAACCCGGTGCGGGTAAGTCTGTGGCGTTGAATCTGATCGTCGCCCACGCCGCCCTGTCGGTTGACTGTCGGCTGGTCCTGGTGGACGGCAAGCGGGTCGAACTCGGCCCGTGGCGGGCGTGTGCGGAGACGTTCATCGGCCCGTCCATCACCGACGCCATAGACCTACTCACCCACCTCCAGGCCGAGATGGACACCCGCTACGACTGCTTGCTCGCCGCCGGGCGGCGGAAGATCACAGCCGACACCGGGGAACCCGTCGTCCTGGTCGTCTTCGACGAGTTGGCGTACTTTTCCGCGACGGTCGGGGACTCCAAGCAGCAGAAGCAGTTCGTCACCCTGGTCCGCGACTTGGTTGCCCGGGGCCGTGCGGCCGGGATCATCGTTGTGGCGGCGACGCAGCGGCCGTCGGCGGACATCATCCCTACCTCGCTGCGGGACCTGTTCGGCTACCGGTGGGCGTTCCGTTGCACCACCGACTCCAGTTCCGATGTGATCCTCGGCCACGGCTGGGCATCCGCCGGCTACACCGCCGCCGCCATCAACCCCACCGCCCGCGGTGTCGGCTGGTTGATCGCCGAAGGCGGCATCCCCCGGCGGATGAAGACCGCCTACCTGTCAGACACCCAGGTCCACGCCCTCGCCCACCACGCCGTCCGACTTCGGCACCACGTTCGGGGTGATGTGGCGTGACCCGCCGGCGTGACCTCACCCTGATCCCGGCGGTGGCCTGCCCGAAGACCGGATACCTGCTCCCACACGAGTGGGTGCCCGGGGATGCGGCCGACCTGATCGTCTACGGCCGACCTGACCACGGGCTGACCGTCCGACTCGGACGGTGCAAGAAATGCCTCGTTCCCCTGCTCGCGCTGGACCCGTACTACGACGACCGGAACCCGACCAACCCGCTCTACGAAATCCCCGGGGCCATCCTGTGACTGCGGCCCTGGCCGACCCGCGCACCGACCCGGGCACGGTTGAGCAGATCGTGGCCCGGGCCGGACGGCCGGATTTCGACCGGTGGGCCGAACAGGTCGCACGCTGCGGATACTGCACCCGCCCCGTGCGGCTGCGCGGCACGGTCACCCGCACCGGGGCCGACGGCCGCCGGTCCACCTACTCGACGAACGACGAGCCGGACCGGACGCTTCTGATCCGGTGTGGGAACCGGCGGGCATCGGTCTGCCCCTCATGCTCCTACGAATACGCCGGGGACATGTGGCAGCTCCTCTACGCCGGCGCCGCCGGCGGACGCAAAGGCGTCCCCGACTCGATCCGCGCCCACCCGCTCGTCTTCGCCACGTTGACCGCCCCCGGATTCGGACCCGTCCACACCACCCGCACCAACCGACGAGGCGGACCAGGCCGCTGCCGCCCGCCGAAGGGAAAGCCGACCCTCTGCCCGCATGGCCGACCAACCTGGTGCACCACCATCCACGACCAGGACGACCAGCGGCTCGGCCAACCGATCTGCGCAGACTGCTACGACTACGCGGCCCACGTCGCGTTCAACTGGCACGCCCCCGAACTCTGGCGCCGATTCACCATCACCCTCCGACGCGTGTTGGCCCACCACGCCGGACTCACCACAACAGCCTTCGCCAAGTGCTGCCGGGTGTCGTTCGTCAAAGTCGCCGAATACCAACGCCGCGCCGTCGTCCACTTCCACGCACTGATCCGCCTCGACGCACCCGGCGACCAGTTCGAACCCTGCGACCTACCCCTGACCGCCACCGACCTCGCCCACGCCATCCGCGACGCGGCCGGACTCGTCCGCCTGGTCGTCGACCTGCCGGACGACTCAGGGTCACCGGCGGCGGCGCAGTCCAGCCCATTGCCTGTAGGACATGGCCAGCAATCCAACGGTGAGAACCCCGTACCCGACGGCATCGTCCCATCCACGATCATCGACGATCGCAACGACCACCCCGCCGCTCATCCACACCGCGTAGACGAGCCAGAAAACCATGGCACCTCGGGAAACACGCGGCCGAGGCCGACTCCAAGCCAACCGCCTACGGGCACTACCGCGCATACCAGCAGTATCCGGCAGACGGATCAGCTCGTGCTGCGGTTCGGCACCCAGACCGACACCCAGGCCATCAACGGCGGGCCGGCCGGCGAACTGACCCCCGAGCGGGTCGCCGCGTACATCGCCAAGTACGCCACCAAAAGCGCCGACGACTTCGGCGTCGGCGACCGGCGCATCTCCCTCGACGCGCTACCCCTCCTCGGTGTCAGCCCACACGTGACCCGGATCGTCGAAACCTGCTGGCAACTCGGCGAACACCAGGCATACGAGGGACTACGGCGGGGGCTGCACATGCTCGGATTCCGCGGCCACTTCGCCTCCAAATCCCGCCGCTACTCCACCACCCTCGGCGCCCTCCGCGCCGAACGCCGCACCTACGCCCGCACCCACGCCGCAGCAGCGGAAGACGCCCGCGAGATCCCCGACGAAGACACCACACTCGTCATCTCCCACTGGCAATTCACCGGCCTGGGCTACCTCACCACCGGAGACACCGCCCTCGCCCTGTCCGCCGCAGCCCGCGCCCGCGAGCGACGACAAGCCGCCCGCGACGCGGCAGGCGACTGAACGAGCACGAAAGGATCGGACGAAGGAGATTCCAGTGGACAATATGAACCATCCCCCGCTGATGACGGTGGCCGAGGTCGCAGCGGCGCTGAGGGTCTCGCGCACGACCGTCTACCAACTCATCACCTCCGGGCGGCTGCGTTCGATATGCGTCGGGAACCGCTGCCGACGCATTACCCGTGACGACCTGGCGGCCTACATCACTCGACAGACGCTGGAGGCCGCCTGATGGCTGGAAAGCGGCGGGGCGCCGGCGAAGGCACCGTGTTCCAGATTCCCAACGGCCGATGGCGAGCCGAGTTGGACCTGGGCATGGTCGACGGCCGGCGACGCCGGAAGACTGCGATCCGCAAGACACAGCGGGAGGCACAGGCCTGGCTCGCCCAGGCACGCGAGGCCAAGAACACCGGCGGCCTGGTCTCCCGCACCCCGAGCCTCGGCGAGTGGTTTGAGTGCTACCTCACCGAGGTCGCTCCGAACCGGGTCCGCGCGTCGACGTTGAGCAACTACCGTCGCGACTTTGAGCGGCACATACAGCCGGGCCTCGGCGGTATCCGGCTCGACGCCCTCGGGCCGGAACACCTCATCCGCTTCTACAACCGCAAGACCGCCGAGGGAATGTCGGCCCACCACGTCCGCTACCTGCACGCCCAGATCCGGCGTGCCCTGAAGATCGCCATGAAATGGGGGCGTGTATCGCGGAACGTCGCCCTGGTGGTTGAACCGCCCGAGGTACCCGACCACGAAGTGAAACCGCTGACCGTCGCCGAGGCCCGTCGGCTGCTCGACGCAGCCAAGGACGACCGGCTACGCGCCCGCTGGGTGCTCGGGCTCTCCCTCGGACTGCGCCAGAGCGAGGTACTCGGCCTGTGGTGGGAGGACATCGACCTGGACGCCGCCACCCTGCGCGTCCGCCGCCAGCTCCTGCGCCGCCGCAACCCCGGCGACACCCTCACCTTCGGACCACCCAAGTCTGCCCGGTCCCGCCGGGTGCTCTCCCTGCCCGCTCCCCTTGTCACCGTCCTGCGTGACCACAAGTCGACACAGGACACCGAACGCGCCAACGCAGCGACCTGGGCCGACCCCCGGCTCGTGTTCGCCTCAGCAACCGGCGGGCCGATCGACCACCGCAACGACACCCGCGCCTTCAAGGCACTTCTCGTCCGGGCCGGCGTCCGCTGCGTGGAGGTCAGGCGCCCGGACGGCACCACCGCGCTCGTCCCCAACGTCCGGCTGCACGACCTGCGGCACACCGCCGCGTCTCTGCTCCTGGCCCAGTTCGTCCCCGCCCGCGTCGTCATGGAGGTACTCGGACACTCACAGATCAGCATCACCATGAACACCTACAGCCACGTCATGCCGGCCCAACTCAAGAACGCCGCCGACGCCATGACGGCGGCCCTGTGGGATGTGGAGTGAATGTCGTGGCTACTCGGTTGGCTACTCGCGCCACCACGGGCAGCCGCCGACGGTCCGCCAGCGGCGTATACAGGCCCTCTGACCTGCGCTTTCGGGGTGGAGCTGAGGGGACTCGAACCCCTGACCCCCACACTGCCAGTGTGGTGCGCTACCAGCTGCGCCACAGCCCCTTGTGCTCGCAACACTGTACAGCCTCGGCGGGGGTGCTCGCGCACTCCCCCTCCCACGGGCGTCACCCAGGGGCACCGACCCGACACGGCACCCGCGCCGACCCGGCCTCACTCCGCCGGCGCCGGTGCCCCACCCCGCACCGGCACGGCCGACACCGGCCGGTCCTGCCG
>DATCXL010000817.1:0-2477 GCA_036565825.1 Mycobacteriales bacterium | reverse complement strand
AGTTGCCGGCCCCCGCCGTCACGGTTCTGGCGGTCTGGGCGGACTGCGGTCAGACACCCGGTTACCCCGCACCCGGTTATCGGCACACGGCAACCGTGATCCGTAACGGACACCCCGTGGCCGGTCGGTATGTGCGCTGGTTACCGAATTCCCCTGCCCAATTCGCTCGCCCGCGACAGGCACATCTGAGCAGCTCCCGCCGTCCGGCCACAGTGCCGGTTCGAGTGTTCCCAGCAGAGTGCGACGATGCTGTCCTCGCCGTGTCGGTCGAACACCTCGGGAACGGCGGGCACACACGGCTGGACCCAACCCGCTGGCGCCGGGCGAATTTCACCGGGTCCCGGTTCGCCATGGACGCCGGTGCGGGCACTCCCCGGCCCGCCGGGCATCTTCCGTCCGCCGATCTGGACGCCGTAGGGCTGGTCCGGGAAGGTCGCGTCGGGCCGATCCGGCTCACACCTGCAGATTCCTCCTCCCAGACGTTGCTCCGGTCGCGGTGCGGGTTGTTGCCCACCGAAGTCTGTCCGCTGTGAGAAAGAACAGCGGCCCGTCGCCACACGGTCTGGGCGGACGGCCCCCGTTTCGCCGGCCAGGCCGGCCATGACCGACAGGGCCGACCGCGACCGGCGTAGGTGGCGGAGAGGATAATGGGATCCAGATGGATACCTTCGGCGAGCAGCAGCAGCACCAGTACCCGGTGCCCGGCTCGGGCGACCCGGGCCCAGACAGCGGTGACACCGGCGGCCCTGGGGCGGAGAATCCGGGTGGGTTTGATTACTCGGGTGGCTCGATGCCCACCGTCGGTACCACCGTCTGCCTGGTCCGACACGGCGAGACCGACTGGAATGTCGCCGGTCGGTTGCAGGGACGCGAGGACATTCCGCTGAACGCACGCGGTCGGGAGCAGGCCAGGCTGAGCGGCCAGGCTCTGTGTGCCACCGGATGGGATCTGATACTGACCAGTCCGCTGATCCGGGCCGCCGAGACGGCCCGGATCATCGCAGAAATCGCGGCCGTACCACGGGTGGTGGAGGTTCCCGACCTGGTCGAGCGGGATTACGGCATGGCATCCGGACTGACCCGCGCCGAAAAGCACGCCCGGTTCTTCGACGGGGTGGTGCCGGGTGAGGAGGATCGGGCCTCGGCGCGGGACCGGTCCCTGGCCGTTCTGGTGTCGTGGGTGGACCGCCACCGGGATGGGCGGATCCTGGTGGTGACCCACGGCGGAGTGATCAGCGCACTGTTGACGGCCGTTTCCCGGGGCGCCGTTGTGGTGGCGCCGGGGAGTCTGGCCAACGCGTGCCTGAACGTGTTGCACCACGTCGACGGCGGCTGGCGGGTCCTCGCGCACAACGTGGTGGATCATCTGGTGGCGGGCCGGTCGCTACCGGGCCGCGCAGTACCGGATCGGTTGCGTGGGGGTCGCGCGGCCCGTTGACGTGTGCCGGGCGACCGCCCGGTGTCCGTGAGGGCCACCGCGGGTGTCCTGTCGAGGGTGCACACACGGGCATCCCAGTCGGGGTCGGCCCGCCCTACCGTCCTGGGATGGACAACTCATCCACCGGTGAGAACACCGGCCCTGACCCGCTGGTCGAGCGGGTCGAGACAACCCAGGCGGTCGAGACGGCCCAGGTGGTAGAGACGTATGAGCACCGCGCCATCGAGGCGTTCTACCTCGACCCCTATCTCGTCGGCCTGTTGGCAGCCCGACCCTGCGAGGCCTCCAGGGAACTTCCGCCGCCGGGCATGGCCTTCGCCTGAGTACTCGCACACGGCACACGGTCGTCCCCGGTGCGCTGCCGGTCACGGCCGAGATGACTCAGACCGGGGCGGGCGCGGCCAGGTCGTCCTCGAAGAACCGGGGGCGCCCAGCCAGATATCCGGTCACTCCCTGCACCAGCAGGAATCCGGCCAACATGGCGATCGGCAGGTACCAGTTGTGGGTGGCCTCATACAGCAGGCCGGCGGCCAGCGGCCCGATCGCGGAGATCAGGTAGCCGGTGCTCTGGACGAAACCCGACAGTGCCGCGGTGTTCTCGGCAAACCTGGACCGGATGCTGATCATGGTGAGCGTCACCGGAAAGCATCCGCCGTTGCCCAGACCGAGGAACAGGGCCCACAGCCAGGGCAGATGCGCCGGGGCGAACGCCAGGCCCGCGTAGCCCATCCCGATGAGCGCGGTCAGCCCGACCACCAGCAGACCCTGGTGCCGCAGCCGCGTTGCTAGGGAGGGCAGCACGAGTGAGGCCGGGATGCACAGCCCGGTGGTCATCGCCAGCAGCAGGCCGGCGTGGGTGGCGGTGAGCCCGGCGTCTCGGTAGATCTGCGGCATCCAACCCATGATCGCGTAGGCGGACGCCGACTGGGTACCGAAGAACAGCGCGATCGCCCATGCGGTCCGGCTGGCGTGCACCCGGCAACCACGGTGTGCGCCGCCGGGCGAGGCGGACCGGTTGCCCGACGGCCACAGCACCAGC
>DATCXL010000814.1:0-9937 GCA_036565825.1 Mycobacteriales bacterium | reverse complement strand
GGCCGCGCTGGACGTTGCCACCGCCGCGCTGGCGCTGCGCGACTCGGTGATCCCACCCACGGTCGGCGTGCGGGCACCGGCCCTGCCCGAGGACATCTGGCTGGTCCGCGACCGGCCTCATCCGGCCCGGTTGCGGACCGTCCTGATCGTCGCCCGCGGCTTCGGGGGGGTCAACGCCGCCCTGGTGCTGGGCGCACCACGGGGTTCCCAGGAACGAACCACGAATGGAGACAACCATGGCTGAATTCACGGTCGAGGACCTCAGACGGCTGATGCGCAGTGGCGTCGGCGAGGACCGCGACATCGGCGCGGACAGCCTCGACGTTCCGTTTGCCGAACTCGGATATGACTCGTTGGCGATCCTGGACCTGTCCAGCCGGATCGGGCTCGACCGCGGCATCCGGGTTCCCGACGATGCCGTGCAGCGTATGACCACGCCCCGTGAGGCGGTGAACTACGTGAACGAGATACTGCTGGGGGCACCGTCCGGTACCGCGTCCGGTGCCGCGCCCAGAGCACCGTCCGGTGTCGCGTCCAAACAGGGCGATGCGCGGTCGGGTGTGGGTCACACCGACAACGAGATCGTCATCGCGGCACCCATGGAACTGGTGTGGAAGATGACGAACGACGTCGAGTCCTGGCCAAGACTGTTCAGCGAGTACGCCCAGGCCGAGGTGTTGTCCCGGGACGGGAACACGGTCCAGTTTCGACTCACCATGCACCCGGACCCGCAGGGTAACGAGTGGAGCTGGGTGTCCGAGCGTACGCCCGATCCGGACAGTCGTACCGTGCGGGCCCGACGGGTCGAGCCGGGCTGGTTCGAGCACATGGACATCTACTGGGAGTACCGGCCGGTCGACGGCGGGGTGGCGATGCGGTGGGTGCAGGACTTCCGGATGAGGTCGGACTCGCCTGTGGACGACGCCGCGATGACCCGGCAGATCGACAAGAACTCAGTGGTGCAGATGACCCGGATCAAACAGATCGTCGAACAGGCCGCGGCCGAGGGTCGGGACATGCTTGCCGCCACCGAGGCGGGGAGTTGACGTGACCCAGATCCTGCTCTCGCTCGTGCTGCTGACCAGCGGCCCGGCCGCCGGCGTACTCATCGGTAGTGCGATGGGTCCGGTGCTGGCGCTCCAGTCGCTGCCACCGAGCCGGTACGTGGAGATGCATCGTCTGCTGGCAGGGCGGCCCGAACCGTTCCAGCCGATCTGTTTCGTCACGGCCCTGATCTGTGACGCCATGCTGGCCGTGATGGTCGAGTCGGTTGGCGTGTCGATGCTCTGCGCGGTGGGGGCCGTCTGCGAGGCCGGCGTGATCATGGTCTCCAAGGCCCGCAGCAATCCGCTCAAGCGGTTCGCGACGTCTTTCGACCCGGACAACCTTCCCGACGAGTGGGCCAAGATAGACCCTCGACCCAGTTGGGCGCGCTGGAACCTCGCCCGTACCGCGTTGGCCACCGCAGCACTGGTCGCGAACGTCGCCGCGGTTGTCACGATGTGACCATCCAGTATCTGAACAGGACGGATGACGCCATGGCAGAACCACGCGATCGGCATTCCGACGTGTTCAGGGTGATCCTCCGGATTGACGTGTACAGCGGCAGGGAACCGGAGTTCGAACGGGTCTGGGCTGACGTCGCCGAGGTGATCGCCGAGGAGCCGGCCAGCCTCGGCCAGTGGTTGATGCGTGGCTGCGACGGGCAGTCGGTGTACTACGTGGTCAGCGACTGGCGTGACGAGGCGGCGTTCCGGCAGTTCGAACACGGCCCGGCACACCACGAACACCGCCGAAAACTCGCGCCGCTCCGGCATGGCGGATGGATGATCACCGCCCAGGTGGTGCGCAGCGTGGCCAGTCGCGGCGCGCCGGTCTGAGTACCACCACGGTGTCGGTGCGGCCCGATCACCCGCACCGGTATGGCACCGATGACACCGGCATTGACGAGGGTATGACACCGGCATGGGACGGGCACGGTACTGACGCGCCACTGACATGGAACGGCACGGCATCGGTACGGCACGGAAGCGACACGGGACGGCACGGCACCGGATGCGGCACCAACCGCGGCACCAAACCGGGAGACGCGACATGACGCACACGTCGGAGAGCCCTCAGGCGCAACCCGCCTGGGTGCGCTGTACCCGTTGCCACGCCATCACCTATCACAAGCGGTTCGAGCGCACGCTGGGCGTGTGTAGCTGCGGCTGGCATGCGCCGCTGACCGCGCCCGAGCGGCTGACCCAACTCCTCGACCCGGGCAGCCACCGCCCGCTGTCCACCGATCGCGCGGCCGAGGACCCTCTCGGCTTCGTCGACACCGTGCCCTACCCACAGCGGCTGGCCCGGGCCCGGACGCGGACCGGACTGGACCAGGCAGTGCTCTGCGCGAGCGGAACAATCGGCGGCTGGCCGGTGGTGGTGGCCGTGATGGACTTCCGATTCCTGGGCGGGAGCCTGGGCTGTTCGGAGGGTGAGGCGATCACCCAGGCCGCCGAACGCGCCCTACGTGGGCGGGTGCCACTGCTGATGGTGACCGCCTCCGGTGGTGCCCGCATGCAGGAGGGTGCGCTGTCGCTGATGCAGATGGCCAAGGCGAGTCAGGCCCTGGGCGATCTCGACCGCGCCGGCCTGCTGGCCGTCTCGCTGATCACCGACCCGACCTACGGCGGGGTGGCCGCGTCGTTCGCCACCCTGGCCGACATCATCCTGGCCGAGCCGGGTGCCAGGTTGGGCTTCGCCGGTCCGCGGGTGATCGAGCAGACGATCCGCCAGCCGCTGCCCGAGGGGTTCCAGACCGCAGAGCTGTTGCTCCGGCAGGGGCTCATCGACGACGTGCGGCCACGTGCCGGGCTGCGTCCGCTGTTGACCCGACTGCTTGGTGTCCGTCGGGTGACGGCCGGGTCGTGGGACCCACCGAGGGGTGCGCCACCGGTGGACACGGCGTCGGATCCGGTCGAACCGACCGGTGCGGACGCATGGGAGACCGTACGGTTGGCCAGACACCCGGACCGACCGACCACACTGGACCACATCGCCGGCATGTTCGACGGTTTCCAGGAACTGCACGGTGATCGGATCTCCGGAGACTGCCCGGCGATCGTCGGGGGGATCGGCGAACTCGCCGGCCAGTCCGTTGTCGTGATCGGACACCAGAAGGGGCACCACAGCAGGGAGTTGGCCGCCCGGAACTTCGGCATGGCGACCCCTGACGGCTACCGCAAGGCCGCCCGGCTGATGCGCCTGGCGCAGAAGCTGCGAATCCCGGTGATCACCCTGATCGACACCCCTGGCGCCTATCCGGGCCGGGAGGCCGAGGAACGGGGTCAGGCGCAGGCCATCGCAGAGAACCTGCGGCTGATGGCCGGGCTCACCGTACCGATCGTGGCGGTGGTCACCGGTGAGGGTGGCAGCGGCGGCGCCCTGGCGTTGGGGGTCGCCGACCGGGTGTTGGCCTGCGCACACGCGGTGTACTCGGTGATCAGCCCGGAGGGCTGTGCGGCGATCGTGTGGAAGGACCCCGCGGCCGCACCGGCCGCCGCGGCGGCACTGAGGTTGGATTCCGCCGCGTTGCTGGAAATTGGCGTGATTGACGCAGTGATCCCCGAACCCGCCGGCGGGGCACACAACGACCCCGTTCTGGCCACCAGCCTCGTCCGCGCGGCGGTGGTCGACGCGCTGGGCGAACTGCTCGAACTGCCGGTCACCGAACTGGTGCGGGCCCGGGCCGGCAGGTTCCGTGCGTTCGGACGTCCGACCGTCGAACCGGCTGGTTCCGCCGAGCTGGGCGGGTCGGTTGGTTCGACTGACCTGGCCGGGTCGGTTGGTTCGGCCGGGTCGGCGGGTACAGATGAGCTGGCAGATACGGCAGACCCGGTTCCAGACCGACGAACGCCCGAACGGGCGACAGCAGAAACGGTGAGCCGATGATGACATCACAGATGAACGGGCAGACCGCGTCCCTGCCGCTCGATCACGTCTGCCGCGGCGCGGCCGAGCTGCTGCGTGCGGTCGGACATCCGCTGCGCAGGCTCACCGTGCGGGTCGGTGACACCTCGGTCGAGATCGAGTGGCCGGCTCCGGTCGTCGGACAGGTCGTCGGACAGGTGGCCGCGGCACCGACACCGCCGGCCAACGGCGTCGATCCGGTTGACCCGGTTGACCCGGCGCCTGCCGCACACCTGGTGACCGCGCCGCACGTCGGCACCTTCTACCGTTGCCCGGAACCCGGGTCCGCACCTTTCGTGACCGAGGGGGACCTGATCACCCGTGGCCAACAGGTCGGCATTCTCGAGGCGATGAAGCTGATGAACCCGGTCGAGGCCGACCATGGCGGCCGGGTGCTCGAGGTGTTGGTCGCGGACGGGACCCCGGTGGAGTTCGAACAGCCGTTGATCGCACTCGCCGCCGGTGACGGTCACGGCGGTGGTGACAACGGCGGTGGTGACAACGGCGGTGGTGGGCGCGGGTAACGGTGCACACGCCGACCGCTGCTCACCCTGACCCACTTGTGCCTCACCTGGATGCCCGATACCGCCGTGTAGGAGGGAGCAGGACGTGTTCAAGACCGTGTTGGTCGCCAACCGTGGCGAGATCGCGCTGCGGGTGATCCGTACCTGCCAGGAACTGGGCATCCGGACCGTGGCGGTGTACTCGACCCCCGACCGGGACTCCTCGGCGGTCCGGGCCGCGGACGAGGCGTTCCACATAGGACCCGCTGACTCCCGGCGCAGCTATCTCAACCCGGCAGCCATCATCGAGGTGGCGCTACGGGCCGGCGCCGAGGCGATCCACCCTGGTTACGGCTTCCTGTCCGAGGACCCCGACTTCGCCGAGATCTGCCGGTCACACGACATCACCTTCGTGGGCCCGCCGGCAGAGGTGACCGCCAGGCTGGGGGACAAGGCGGTGTGCCGTGCCCTGATGGCCGACGCGGGACTGCCGCTGTTGCCGGGTAGCACCGAGCCGGTGGGTACCGCCGCCGAGGCCGTCCGACTGGCCGACGACATCGGGTACCCGGTGATCGTCAAGGCGACTGCCGGCGGGGGTGGTCGGGGCATGTCCGTGGTCCGCCACCGCGACGACCTGCCCGCCGAGTACACCCGCACCCGGCGGACCGCCGAGGTGCTCTTCGGTGACAGCTCGGTGTATCTGGAGCGGTTCCTGGAAGACGCCCGACACGTGGAGATCCAGGTGCTGTGCGACACCCGGGGAAACTTCGTCCACCTGGGAGAGCGGGACTGCTCGGTGCAGCGGCGGCACCAGAAGCTACTGGAGGAGACGCCCGCGCCGGGCCTGCCGGCTGACATCGTGGAACGCATGGGGGCCGCGGCGGTCGCTGGCGCCCGCGCGATCGGGTTTGTCGGCGCCGGTACGTTCGAGTTCCTGGTGGACGGCGGCGGTGACTTCTACTTCATGGAGATCAACGGCCGTATCCAGGTCGAACATCCGGTGACCGAGGCGGTCACCGGGCTCGACCTGGTCGGGGAACAACTGCGGGTGGCCAGCGGGTTGCCGATCAGCACCGGCCCGCACGAGGTGCCCCGGCGCGGCGCGGCCATCGAGTGTCGGATCAACGCCGAGGATCCGCGGCGGGACTTCGCGCCCACCCCGGGGGTGCTTGAGGAGTTCCGTCCACCGGGTGGGCCGTTCACCCGGGTTGACAGCCACGCGTTCGCCGGTATGCGGATCACCGCCGACTATGATTCACTGCTGGCCAAACTGGTGGTGTGGGGCCGGGACCGCGACGAGGCGATCGCCCGCGCCGGCCGGGCGTTGGCCGAGTTTCGGGTGAGTGGGCCGGGTGTCAGGACCACCGCGGGATTCCTCCACGACGTGTTGGACCAGCCGAGCTTCCGGGCCGGCAGGCACAACACCGCGCTTGTTCGGCAGATGCTCGACGCCCGTCCCACCGGGGACCAGCCCCCGCCCTGACCGTCATCCGGTGCACGCGCACCCGCATGGTGGCGTGCCAACGAAGCTTCGGCGCTCGGGACCGAAACGTGCCGGTCCCGAGCGCCGAACCCTCCCACCAGCCGCCCGGGTCAACTCTTCGTGGGAAACCCTCGCCTGTAACCGCTTACCTGTGGGGGTTTTCACGCGAAAACCCCCACCCAGACACCGTTGAGTACGGGGGTTTTCACGCGAAAACCCCCGGCGCCCGTCAGCCGACCTGGATGGACCGCTTGGCCAGGCCGTGCCAGAAGCCGCCGATCACGGTTCGCTGGGTGTCCAGATCGGACTCACCCGCCCCCAGTGTGACGAACAGTGGAGCGAAGTGTTCGGTGCGTGGGTGGGCCAGCGCGCCAGCCGGGGCCTTGTGCTGGAAGTCCAGCAGCGCGTCCAGGTCCTGGCCGTCGAGGGCACGGGCACCCCAGTCGTCGAACTCGGCCGACCACGTCGGCGGAGTCGAGTCGGGGTCGGGGGCCACCCGCAGCGCCCGCAGGTTGTGGGTGAAAAAGCCGCTGCCCATGATCAGCACGCCCTCGTCGCGCAGCGGGGCCAACCTGCCGCCCACCCGCAGCAACTCAGCCGGGTCGAGCGTCGGTAGGGACAGTTGCAACACCGGCACGTCGGCGTTCGGGTACATCTCCACCAGCGGAACGTAGGCGCCGTGGTCGAGCCCGCGTTCGGGCGCGCGATGGACCGGTGAGCCGGCGTCGCCGAGCAGGGCGCTCACCCGGTCGGCCAGCCACGGTGCGCCGGGCGCGGGGTAGGTGACCCGGTAGTACCGCTCGGGGAACCCCCAGAAGTCATAGACCAGCGGCACCGTCCGGGTCGCCGCGACGGCCACCGGCGCCTCCTCCCAGTGCGCCGACACCATCAGCACCGCACGCGGCCGGGGCAGCCCGGCGGACCAGTCCGCGAGCTGGCGGGTCCACAGTCGGTCGTCGGCCAACGTCGGGGCGCCGTGGCTCAGGTAGAGCACCGGCATCCGGTCGGTGGCGGTCGGATCGCTCATGTCTGTCCTCCCGTGGGCTGACCCCTCCGCGCCGTCGACGCCTCGGCGGCAGACCGAGGCCGACCGAGGCTGACGGCCGGTCTCGACCGTATCCACGGCCGGGGTAACAAGTTGAACAATCAACGGAGCATTGGCATGCCCGGCCGGGTCGGGCCCGGACAATGGGAACGACCCGACCCCCACGGCTGGGCTAGGGTCAGGACGTGAGTGACAACGGTGCCTACCTGAGGTTTCCGACCATCCGCGATGAGATGGTCGCGTTCGTTGCCGAAGACGACGTGTGGCTGGCCGGACGGTCCGGTGGACGGGCCTGGCGGCTGACCGCCGACTGCGCGCCGGTGTCCGGCACCCGGCTGTCGCCGGACGGGTCGATGGTGGCGTTCACCAGCCTGCGCGAGGGTGGCCCGGAGGTGTACGTCGTCGGCGTGGACGGCGGTCCGGTCCGCCGACTCACCTACTGGGGAGACGAGTACACCCGGATCATCGGCTGGACCCCCGACGGTCGGATCATGGCCGTTTCGGCGGCCGGCGAACCGTTCCGCAGCCGCACCTGGGCCTATGCCGTTCCGTCCGACGGCGGAGTGCCCGACCGACTGCCGTACGGACCGGTGACCGGCGTCGCACACGGCCCCGGCGGGGCGACCGTGCTCGGGGTCAACCAGGACCGGCGCGGCGCCGCGTCCTGGAAGCGGTATCGGGGTGGCACCGCGGGTGCGCTGTGGATCGACCCGGACGGGTCGGGGGAGTTCGTCCGGTTCATGGCTGACCTGGACGGGCAACTGGAAGACCCCGGTTGGATCGGCGAACGGGTGGTGTTGCTGTCCGACCACGAGGGGTGGGGGAACGTCTACTCCTGCCGGCCCGACGGCACCGACCTGCGCCGGCACACCGACCACGGTGACGCCTACGCCCGGGCCGCCAACACCGACGGCAGCGCGCTGGTCTACCAGTGCCTGGGTGAACTGTGGTTGCTCGAAGACCTGTCCGCCGACTCGGTGCCGCGCCGGTTGGACATCCGGCTGGCCGGCCCGCGTACCGCCCGCGAACCACGAGCGATCGATGCCGGTGGGGAGATCGGGGACGTCTCGCCGGACCACACCGGGCGGGCCAGCGCGGTGGAGGTTCGCGGCACCGTGCACTGGTTGACCCACCGGGACGGACCGGTGCCAGCCGTGGCCGACACCCCCGGCGTGCGGGCCCGGCTGCCGCGGGTGTTGGGCAACGCGCAACCCGCCCGGGTCGCCTGGATCACCGACGCCGACGGTGAGGACGCCATCGAGATCGGCACGGTCCAGGCTGGCACGGTCGGCGCGGTTGGCGTGGCTGGCGCGGCGGTAGTCGGTGCCGCGCCGCGCCGACTGGCCGGTGGCCAACTCGGGCGGGTACTGGAACTGACCGCCTCGCCTGACGGCACCAGGTTGGCCGTGGCCAGCCACGACGGGCGGGTGCTGGTGGTCGACGTGGAAAGCGGCGTGATCCGCACCGTTGACACCTCGCAGCACGGCGACTCGACCGGCCTGACCTTCTCACCGGACTCCCGTTGGCTCGCCTGGGCCCGACCCGGGCCCATCCCGCTGCGCCAGATCCGGATGGCCCGGGTCGATCTGGCCGGCGACGAGCCGTTGTCGGTGATCGACGCGACCACGCTGCGGTTCGTGGACAGCGACCCGGTGTTCACCCTGGACGGCCGGCACCTGGCCTTCCTGTCCGCGCGAACCTTCGACCCGGTCTATGACCAGCAGGTCTTCGACCTGTCCTTCCAGGCCACGGTGCGCCCGCAACTGCTGCCGCTGGCGGCCACCACGCCCTCGCCGTTCGACCCGGAACCGGGTGGGCGTCCGGTGACCCCGCCGGATCCGACGGGCGACGGCGGGAAGGGGGAGTCGGAGCAGCCCGGCGGGGCACCGGAGGTGGTCGTCGACGTCGAGGGTCTGGACCAACGCGCGGTGCCGGTGCCGGTTCCGGCGGGTCGGTACTTCGGTCTGCGGGCGGCTCGGGACGGGCTGGTGTGGTTGCGGGCACCGATGGTCGGGGTGCTCGGTGACGCCGGTGGACCCGACCCGAGCGACCGGCCGCGGGCCCGGCTGGAACGCTACGACCTGGCCAGGCGGCGGCTGCTGACGCTGGTCGAGCCGGCCGACGCGGTGGAGGTCACCGGGGACGGCCGTTCGGTGCTGGTCGCCGACGGACGGCGGCTGCGGGTGATGCCCGCTGACCGGGGCGCCGACGGCTCCGCCGATGATGAGTCCATAGTGGACATAGATGTGGACCGGTTGCGGGTCCGGATCGACCCGGCGGCCGAGTGGCGACAGATGTTCGACGAGGCTGGCCGGCTGATGCGCGACCACTTCTGGATCGCCGACATGGCCGGGGTGGACTGGGCCGGCGTGCTGGCCCGTTACCGTCCGGTGCTGGACCGGGTCGGGTCCCGCGACGACCTGTCCGAGCTGTTCTGGGAGGTACAGGGGGAACTCGGTACCTCGCACGCCTACGAGTCGCCGCCGGCCTGGTCGACCGAACGGAGTGACCGGGCCGGTCGGCTCGGGTACCTGGGCGCGGACCTGGTCCGGGACCCTGATGGTGGCTGGCGGGTCGCCCGGATCGTGCCGGGCGAACCGTCCGCCCCGGCCGCGCGTTCGCCGCTGCTGGCCCCCGGTGTCGCGGTGCGCGTCGGAGACGTGATCGTCGCGGTGGACGGTCGGCCGGTGGACCCGGAACTGGGGCCGGCACCGCTGTTGGCCGGTGCGGGCGGGGTTCCGGTGGAGCTGACCGTTCGGCGCGATGTGGCCGGGTCAGACGATCCCGGGGCAGATGCTGCCGCGTCTGGCGACGCTGCCGGCACGGAGGACGCCGAACCGGCCCGTGCCAACCAACCCGTGGCCGAGCAAGCAGGTGCCGAGCCGGGTGCCGAGCCGGAGACCGCTGAGCCAGCGGGCGCTGAGCCGGAACTGTCGAAACTGTCGGAACGGCGGG
>DATCXL010000243.1:0-2858 GCA_036565825.1 Mycobacteriales bacterium | reverse complement strand
GGTCGACCTGGCCCGCGAGCGGGTGCTGACCGGGGCGCCGGGCGAGGAACTCACCCCGCTGTACCTTCGTCGGCCCGACGCGACCATGCCGGGCGCACCCAAGCCGGTGTCGCAGCCGTGACCGTGACGGTGCGGCCGATGCGTTGGTGGGACATCGCCGCGGTGCTGCCGCTGGAGCGGGGTCTGTTCTCTGACGACACCTGGTCCGGACGGGTGTTCTGGTCGGAACTGGCACAACAGACCCGCCACTACGCGGTGGCCGCAGAGTCCGCCGAGTGCGCCGACGACGCCGATGACCCGGAGGCAGGCGGTGCCGCCGACGCGACCGACGCGGAGAGCGTGATCGGCTATGCCGGCCTGGCGGTCTACACCGACGAGGCGCACGTGCTCACCCTGGGCGTGCGGGCCGACCGGCAGGGCACCGGAGTCGGCGGGTTGTTGTTGCGTGATCTACTCGACGCGGCGGACCGGCGGGGTGTCCGTCGGGTGCTGTTGGAGGTGCGGGTCGGCAACGTCCCGGCCGAGCGGTTGTACGCCCGGTACGGGTTTGTCCAGATCGGAATCCGCAGACGGTACTACCAGCCCAGCGGGGCGGACGCGGCGGTGATGGTTCGTGAAGGCTGACGGGCCCCTGGTGATGGGGATCGAGTCGTCCTGCGATGAGACCGGGGTGGGCGTGGTGCGCGGCACCACGCTGCTGGCCGACGCTGTCGCGTCCAGCGTGGACCTGCATGCCCGGTTCGGCGGGGTGGTGCCGGAGGTGGCCTCCCGCGCCCATCTGGAGGCGATGGTGCCCACGGTGCACCGGGCACTGGCGCAGGCCGGGATCACCCTGAACGACCTGGACGCCATCGCGGTCACCTCCGGCCCGGGTCTGACCGGCGCGTTGCTGGTCGGGTTGGCCGCGGCGAAGTCCTACGCACTGGCCCTTGGCAAGCCGCTGTACGGCGTCAACCACATGGCCGCGCACTGCGCGGTGGACATCCTGGAACACGGCCCGCTGCCGGAACCGTGCATGGCGCTGCTGGTGTCCGGCGGCCACACCGCGCTGATGCTGGTGCCGAACGGAGCGGGCGGGGTCGGCCCCGGGTCGCCGTCGGGCGGCATGCGGCTGCTCGGTTCGACCGTCGACGACGCGGCCGGCGAGGCGTTCGACAAGGTCGCCCGCCTGCTCGGACTGCCGTTCCCCGGCGGGCCGCCGGTGGACCGGGCCGCGGTCGAGGGCGACCGGCAGGCGATCGCCTTCCCACGCGGCATGACCGGGCCGAGAGACGCGCCCTACGACTTCTCCTTCTCGGGGTTGAAGACCGCGGTCGCCCGCTGGGTCGAGGCCCGGCAGCGGTCCGGTGAACCGGTGTCGGTACCCGATGTGGCCGCGTCGTTCCAGGAGGCGGTGACCGACGTGCTCACCGCCAAGGCGGTGCGGGCCTGCCGCGAGTACGGCGTGGATCATCTGCTGCTCGGCGGCGGGGTGGCGTCGAACACCCGGCTGCGCGCGTTGGCCGCCGAGCGGGCCGGCGCCGCCGGTATCCGGCTGCGGGTGCCCCGGCCGGGGCTGTGCACCGACAACGGTGCCATGGTCGCCGCGCTGGGCTCCCAGTTGGTCTCGGCCGGTGCGACACCGTCGGGGCTGGACATTCCGGCCGACTCGGCGCTGTCAGTGACCGAGGTGCTGGTTTGACCAGAATGTGGGAGGTGCGGGCCGCTCCCGGGCGACTGGAGGACCTGGTGGCGCACGTGCTCACCGTGGCGGCGCCGACCGCGGCGGTGTACCGCGGCGCGGGTGGCGACGGCCGGGTGGTGGTGATCGATCCGACCGGTGTCGGCCTTGCCGACGTGCCGGCCGAGCTGGTGGCCCACCCGCCGCACAGTTGGGACTTCGAGCCGGTGAGGCCCTGTCTCTGAACAAAGCCTGCATCCGGTCCGCCCTACCGGACCGCCAGGGCCAGGTGACTCTCCGGCCGTCAGGCTGGTGAGCAGAGCAGCACGGTGGGTGCGCCGGCGGCCCGGGTCAGCACCACGGTCGCGTGCTCGTCGCCGGTCAACCGCAGGCCATGCCGCAGGGCGGCTGGATCCACCGCCGAACCGCGCTTCTTCACGGTCACCGCACCCACCCCGCGCGAACGCAGCAGCGCCCGCAGTCGCTTGAGCGAGAACGGCAACACGTCGGTCACCTGGTAGCCGCGGGCGAACGGAGTGCTCACCGGTCCGTCGGTGCACAGGTAGGCGATGGTGGGGTCCAGCAGCCATCCGCCGACCGAGGCGGCCAGTTCGGCGACCAGGTGCGCCCGGATCACCGCGCCGTCGGGTTCGTACAGCCACCGGCCGGGCCGGGCCACCGGTGGCGGGTCCGACTCGGGACCGCCTGCGCTGTCGGAGGCGACCAGGGTCGCCCCGGAGGGCAGCAGCGTGGCACGGCGTCGGGCGGTTGCCAACCCGCCCCACCACAGTGCCGCCTCCTTGACCTCCCCGGCCACCGACACCCACTCGGCCTCGGTGCCCGGGGGTATCAGCTCGTGCGGGATCCCCGGTGCGACCTTGGCACCGGTGAGCGGTACGGCGTCGGCCAGCCGGGGGAGAAAGTCGAACGGTGGGGAGTAGGCGGCCGGGTTGAACACCCGCCTGCCACCGGCCCGCCTGGCCGGGTCGCAGAACGCCGCGGGAACCCCGGTCAGATCCACATCCCGCACGTCGCCCGGCTCCACCCGAACTGTGCCGGCCAGGCCCAGGGCGCGGGTGTTGGCCCGGGCCACCTCGACGGTGAGTGGGTCGCGCTCCACTCCGCGCACCGTCATGCCGGCCCGGGCCAGCGCCACCAGGTCGCCGCCGACGCCGCAGCCCAGGTCGAGCACCCGGTC
>DATCXL010000239.1:0-2794 GCA_036565825.1 Mycobacteriales bacterium | reverse complement strand
TCGCTTCGACGACAAGGGCAAGCGCATTCCGGTCGACGTGAAGGTCGGCGACACCGTGCTGTACTCCAAGTACGGCGGTACCGAGGTCAAGTACGCGGGCGAGGAGTACCTCGTCCTGTCCGCCCGGGACGTTCTCGCCGTTATCGAGAAGTAACCGACACACCATCACCGTCCGCCCCGGCGGCCCAGTGCGACGCGGGCCACCGGGGCGGCGGCTCTTTCGCGAAGGACACCCATGGCGAAGATCATCAGCTTCCACCAGGACGCCCGGAGGTCGCTCGAGAACGGTGTCGACAAGCTCGCCAACCTGGTACGGGTCACCCTCGGACCGCGTGGGCGCAACGTCGTCATCGACAAGAAGTTCGGCGCTCCGACCATCACCAACGACGGTGTCACGATCGCCCGTGAGGTGGAGCTGGAGGACCCGTACGAGAACCTCGGCGCCCAGCTGGCCAAGGAGGTCGCGACCAAGACCAACGACGTGGCCGGGGACGGCACCACGACCGCCACCGTGCTTGCCCAGGCGATGGTGCACCAGGGGCTGCGCAACGTCACGGCCGGTGCCAACCCGATCTCGGTCAAGCGCGGTATCGACGCGGCGGTGGCCGCGGTCTGCGCGGAACTGACCAGCGTCGCGGCCGAGGTGCAGACCCGCGAGGAGATCGCCCACGTGGCGACCATCTCGGCGCAGGACCGGGCCATCGGCGAGCTGATCGGCACGGCGATGGACCAGATCGGCAAGGACGGTGTGATCACCGTCGAGGAGTCGAACACGCTGGCCACCGAGCTTGAGTTCACCGAGGGGATGCAGTTCGACAAGGGCTACATCTCCGGTTACTTCGTGACCGACCAGGAGGCCATGGAGACGGTCTTCGAAGACGCCCTGGTCCTGGCCACCACCGAGAAGATCAGCGCCATCGCCGACCTGCTCCCGCTGCTGGAGAAGGTGATGCAGGCGGGCCGGCCGCTGCTGGTCATCGCCGAGGATGTCGACGGCGAGGCACTGTCCACGCTGGTGGTCAACGCGGTTCGTAAGACGTTCCCGGTGGTCGCGGTGAAGGCGCCGTTCTTCGGTGACCGCCGTAAGGCGTTCCTGGAGGACCTCGCCGTGGTCACCGGCGGCCAGGTCGTCTCCCCGGAGGTCGGGCTCAAGCTCGACCAGGCCGGGCTGGACGTGCTCGGCAGGGTGCGGCGGGTCACCGTCAGCAAGGACACCACCACGCTGGTGGAGGGCGGCGGCACCGCCGAGGCGGTGGCCGATCGGATCGCCCAACTGCGTAAGGAGATCGACTCGACCGACTCCGACTGGGACCGGGAGAAGTTGCAGGAACGGTTGGCCAAGTTGGCCGGCGGTGTGGGCGTGATCCGGGTCGGCGCGGCCACCGAGGTCGAGCTGAAGGAGAAGAAGCACCGCATCGAGGACGCCATCTCCGCCACCCGGGCCGCGGTCGAGGAGGGCATCATCCCTGGCGGCGGTTCCGCGCTGGTGCACGCTGCCAGCGTGCTCGACGGGGACTGCGGGCTGTCTGGTGACGAGGCCACCGGGGTGGCCATCGTCCGCGCGTCGCTGGACGAACCGCTGCGGTGGATCGCGCAGAATGCCGGACATGAGGGTTATGTCACGGTCGCTCATGTGCGTGATCTGCCGGCCGGCCAGGGCCTCAACGCGGCCACCGGTGAGTACGGCGACCTGGTCGGGCAGGGTGTGCTCGACCCGGTCAAGGTGACCAAGTCGGCGTTGCGCAACGCCGCGTCGATCGCGGCGATGGTGTTGACCACCGAGATCGCGGTGGTCGAGAAGCCAGAGGAGTCCGAACCAGCCGCGGCTCACGGCCACGGCCACGGGCACAGCCACGGCCCGGGCTTCTAGAGGGTTCCGAGAGGCCTCCGATCTGGCCCTCGACGTAGCGCCACGGTGGGCCGTCCCCTCGCGGGATGGCCCACCGTGTGCCTGCGGTTACCAGGCGGCGACGAACGGCCGCTGCCCGGACAGCACCTCCTCGCGTTCGGACTCCGACAACCCACCCCACACTCCGTAGGGCTCACGGGTGGTCAGGGCATGGCGTAGACACTCGCCGATCACCGGGCAGCGGCGGCAGACCGCCTTTGCGGCGGCCTCCCGGGCGGCACGGGCCGGACCGCGTTCTCCTTCGGGATGAAAGAACAGGCTGCTGTCGACGTTGCGACAGGCGCCATGTAGCTGCCAGTCCCAGACGTCGGCGATGGGACCGGGAAGCCTGCGGATGTCTGCCATTGGTGCCCCTTCCGTGAGTGGCCCCGCGGGCTCACGGGAGTTTTCAAGGTCGAGTTGGGTGATAACCGCTCAACGCGTGGCTCAAACTGTTCGAAAGAAAGTTGTCGAAGATCCATTTGCAGGTCCAGGGCGATGCTCGGATGATCTCTGCGTGACAGACAAGGTCGCGGTCGGTGACGGCTGCCCCGGCGGCCACTCCGGCGGCGGCGTAGGACCGTGGCCGGAGCCGCGCCCGCCCGTCCGTGCGGCCGTCCGTCATCTCGATGCGGCCCCCGCCATATCGCAGATCCCGGACCGCCGTTACGCCTGTGGTCCTACCCCGCACGCGACCGATTCACACTGTTCCCACCCGTCCGGTGGTCCTACCGGGCCGGCGATCGCCCTGTATGCGGCCTTCCACGGTCGACCCGTCGACGGGCTGGCCGCCCTGTCCGACTGCGACCTGGCCGGTGTCGACGGGTCGACGGTGCGGTGGCTGACGGGCGTCTGCCTGGGGGCCCTGGGGCGGTACCGACGGGCCGCCGAGGTCCTGCTGCCGCC
>DATCXL010000728.1:0-5709 GCA_036565825.1 Mycobacteriales bacterium | reverse complement strand
GGGTGCGTCCACGGCAGCAAGCTGGGCGTACAGCGCTTCTCGATCCGTGGTCGACATGCGGGTGAGCGTTATCGCGTGGCCCTGTTCGGTGGGCACCGTCAGCTTTCCGGTGCGGTGCGCGACACCATCCAGCATCGTCCGTACCCACTGCCCGGCGTTCACCTTGCGCATCCGGCGGGAACCGGCGATGACGTGCCCGTTGGCGCTTTCCCATCCGAGTCCGGCGTGAGCGTCCGGAGGGTTGAGCGGGTTGGTGTGCTCGGGCACGTCGAGGTCCTGCATCCGCTTGAGCCACTCGGTGACCTTGGCGTTGCGGGCGTTCACCGCGTCGCAGAACTCCGCTGTGGCGTCTTCGGCTGCCTGGAGTAGGGCGGCCAGTTTTGGGCCTGTGTCGGTGCCGTGAGCGTCCATCTCGGCGCGGATCCCGTCGAGGGCGCGCAGCCGGGCGGCCCGCTTGGCCCGTTCGGCCTTCCGCGCGGTCGCGGCGGCACGCAGCCGGGCGAACCGGGACAGCTCCCGCTGTTCGGTGATCTGCCCGGGGGTGATCGTGTCGTCCCCCTCGATCACGCGGTCCTCCAGGGCGTCGACCAGGGCGGCGGCCTCGTCGGCTTCGGCGGTGGCCCGGGCGACATCGGCGTCGGTCACCAGCTCGACGTCACGGGCAAGCGGGTCGGGGGTGGGCATCGGGTCGGGCATCGGTGGTGCCTTTCGCGTAGGCGTCGAGGCTCACCGGGTCGATGAGCCACACGCTGGCCGTACGCCGGGCGGTGAGCCTGCCGGTACGGCACAACCGGCGGACGTAGCCGGTCGAGCACTCCAGCATCCCGGCGGCGTCAGCCGCGGTCAGCGGCTCCACCATGACCCGTCGGGCCCCAACGGTTCCGACCCCGGAACCGGGCCGTTCGTCGGGCACCTGGTCGTGGCACTGCGCGGCACTGTGTAGGGCGTAGAGCACGCGACGGGCCGCGGGTGACACTTCCCCACCGTCGGCACGGATACGGGCGGTGAGGTCGCGTACGAGTGCGGCCAGCACCTCACCGGCCACCGACCCAGGCACCACCACCGACCCGTCCGGGCGTACCAGCCCCTCCAAACCGGTCACGGCACCTCGTCGGGCCCTGCCGGCGTGTGAGATGCGGTGACACGCACTCGCATCACCGCAGGTCAGCGGCACCGTTTCGGCCGGCACTAGATCAGACATCACGTGCCGTGAAGTCGTCCGGGTCGCGGGTCACAGGCCGAACCCGTACGACCAACGCTTGCCACCGGACTGGACCACCACGGCCGGGCCGGCGGCGTCATCGCATCGGTGGGCCTCGTCCAACAGCGCGGTGATCCGGTCGAGGGTGGCCGGGTCGTCGAGTGCGTCGGGCCGGTCGAACAGCGCGTACGCCGTGCGCCTGGTCGATGCGGCCAGGGTGTGCAACGCGATGGACCGTTCGAGGTGGGAAGGCAGCGGCAGCCGGCCGGCCTCGAACGCGCGGGCAGCCGCACGGCGGCGCCGGCGGACCGCACCGGGCGGGTTCGGGCGTAGCGATTCACCGGCGGCGTCGGCCAGGGCATCGAGCAACGGCCGGTGATCGTCTGGGCGTAGCGCCGAGGCGATGTAGGCGAGCATGACCCGGGTCGGTCGGCGTTCTCCCGACTCCAGTCGACACACGGTCGACCGGGCGCACCCCACGGCAGCGGCCAGACGGCGGGTTGAGTAGCCGGCCGCGACGCGTTCGGCGCGGAGCAGGGCGCCGAGGGTGGCGGCCAACAGGTCCCGTTCGGCCGGTGTCGTGCGACCGGAGGCGACCGGTCGGCCGGAATGTGGACGCCCAACGCGTGCGCGCGAGGAACCGGACGACCGGGCCCCCGGTATCCGGTTCTGACCGGTCACCTCCCCTCTTCGCTGGTCACGTGACCACGTCCCGGTGATGCCCACATCGTCGAGGGGCTGAGAGCCACGGAGAGCGCCTAGAACAGGGTGGCCGGTGTGATTGGTAGGGCGGTTGTCGGTCATCGTGAGTAGTCCACCGGCAGCGGGATGATCCGGGCGTGGCCACGGAGCCACATGGTGGCCAGGACCCGCTCCCGTGCGGTCGGGGCGTTCGGACGGTGCGGGCAGTCGGTGATCGGCAGGCCGTCACGTGCGGCCTGCTGTCCGGCGGCTACGGCCTGGGCCATCTCGGTGGCGGCGCTCGGGCGAGTCATCGTGCACCGTCGCGGGCGGTGTCGGCCTGGTCGCGGGTGACGATGTACCGCTCGGCGGATACGCCTTCGAGGCCGACGAGGTTGGTGTTCGTGACGATGGCCGCCCGGCCACCGGTCAGGTCGTCGACGCGGTCGGCCAGGGCACGCAGTACCGCGGCGATGTCGGCGCCTTCGGTGGGCCGGCCGACGTAGCAGATCGCGTCGTGCACCTGGTCGATCGCACGCACCAGCTCGGGCCAGCCGGGCACGATGTGTTCGGAACACGCCGGGCAGATCAACCCGCCGGTGTCGGCGTCGTAAGTGATCGCGGCGAACGCCGAGCCGTACTGGCCGCACCGCGCGCACTGTTGCTCGATCTCCCGCCCGTTCCCCAGCGCCAGACCAAGCTCGTGATCGGTCATGCCGCTGCCCCTTCGGGGTCGCAGTTGGGGTGCACCGTCTGACCGGGCTCGAAGACCACCATCGGTTCTCCACACCGCGCGCACCGGCCGGTCGCTTGCTTGCCATCTAGAGGCGTGTCAGAACCGTCAGAAGTGTCAGAAGTACTGGTCAGCGACCGGTTGCCGTTCTGACGTTCTGACACTTCTGACAGGGTTCTAGGGACGGCGTAGATACCGCGCTTGAGCTTGACCAGGGCCGGTGGGTCGGCGTCGACCAGGCGCTTGAGGTACTGGTAGGCGTCGGTGCCGAACTTGTCGGCCACGTCCTTGGCAGACACCCCGGCCGGACCATGGGAACGCACGAAGTCGATGACGCTGGCGGTGGTGTCGGAGTACCGGCCGGACTCTTCCCGTTGTGCCGCGCGGGCGGCAGCGGCGGCCAGGTCGGCACCGTCGAGGGTCCACTGACCGTCGGCCATCACCAGCGCGTACTCGGCTTCCGTCACGTCGCGGCCGGTGATCTTCAGCAGTCCTTCGGTGGACTGGCGCTTTCGGGCCAGTACGACGATGGTGTCAGCCGATCCGGCGAGCCCGTGGGTACCCGACACGGAGTCGACGAAGTCTTCGGCGGTGGCCTTCCGGTCGTGGTGCAACACGACCACGGCAAGCCCGTCGTGACGGTCGGCCACGGCCTTGAGCGCGCCACCGACCCGGTAGTCCCGTTGGTACGAGGATTCACCCTGCTGTGCCGGTGGCATGACCTTGCCGAGGGTGTCGACGACGACGAGTGCGGTGTCGGGGTAGGCGGTCAGAAACGCGGTGATGGTGGCCAGCACCGTGCCGGGTTCGATCCGGGTCAGGTAGTGGTACAGGGTCGGCCGGCGGCCGCCGTCGTCCAGGCCGAGCAACTTCCGGCACCGGTCCTGCATCCGCCGGTGACCGTCTTCGAGTGCGAGGTAGAGCACGCGGCGCGGACGGCCGGTCGAGATGTGGCCGAGCGCGTACCCGCCTGCCGCGACCGACAGCAGGAAGTCCAAGGCGAGCCAGGACTTACCGGCCTTCGGTGGACCGATGAGCAGGCTGAATCCTTCCGGTATGAGTCCGGGTACGGCGTACCGCAGCGGCGGGAACTCCTGGGCGTCGAGCCAGTCCCAGTCACGCAAACCCGCGAGGAGGTCGACCTGGTCCCCGTTGTCCGTGCTCTCACTCACGCGGCACCCCGGTTCCGACGCCTGCCCCTGTAGTCCCCACCCTGCCGGCGCACCGCGTCGGCCCGGATGCACCGGGAACACCCCCGGCACCGCGGCGACCCGCACGGCCCGTCGGGCACCTCGGCACGCCGGTCGGCCAGGGCCGCGTAGGTGGGTTGCTGGGCCAGGGCCTGCCAGTCCGCCCCGGTGCACACCTCGTAGGACGTCGCACGGATGCGGCGGATCACCTCGCGGTCGATCGTGGCCAACTCGTCGGCCAGCCGGGCGGCGATCGCGTCGGGTCGGGAGTCGTACCACCACGCGTCGGCGGCCCGGCGCATCGACGTCAACCGGCGGGGGTCACCGGCCGGCAGCGCGTGCCACTCCGGCGACCGATACAGCGGCACCGGTTGCCGGGTCGGGTTACCCTCGACGCCGAGGGGCTGCTTGGTGGTGGCGTTCTCGTTGGGGCCGGTCTGGCGGGCCGGCCCTTCCCATGTTCGGGTCACGGCGTTGCCCCCTGGTGGTCGTCGAGGGCGTCGAGGATCGACGCGGTGATGACCCGGGTACGCCGACCGAGTCGGATCACCCGCGCGGGGAAATCACCCCGCTTGACCAGCTCGTACCCGTGCGAGTTGGAGATCCCGAACACCGTGCACGCGGTGGGTACGTCGACGGTGGCGCCCCACGTGCGGATCTCATCGACCGTCGGGACCGGCCGGTCGAGCTCCGGCGTGGTCACGACGCCGCGTCCGACAGTTCGTCGTCAACCGGGAACAAGTCGCGCACCCGCACCCCGAGGCGCCGGGCAACCCGGACTCTTGTCATCGGTGCCAGCGACCGCTCGCCGCGCTCGACCCGGGACCACATCGCCTTGCTCAGGCCGGTCAGGTCGGACACCTCGTCGAGGGTCAGGCAGGCATCGACGCGCCACCGCCGAAGAGGACTCGACGCCTTCATGTGATCCATCTCAGCCTCTCGAATGTCGGGTAACTGGTCAGTCCATGTGAGTTTGATCGTCACATGACGTGCTTGTCAACCGCGCAGACGACGTGCCACACTGCGAACGTGGCAACAGATGAGGCAAGCCCTACAGCGGCTCAGGTGTTCGGTGAGAACCTGCGGCGGATACGAGAGCGGCGCCGGTTGACCCAGCACGAAGCCGCACGCATGCTGCTTCGCCACGGGCTGAAGTGGAGCCGTGGACGACTCGCCGCGGTCGAGGCGGGAAACCGTCAGAGCTTCGGTCTCGGAGAGGTCGCGCTTGTCTGCACTGCGTTCGATGTTCCACTCGGTGAGTTGTTCGCAGGCGATGGCCGGGTGGACCTGGTCGACGGCGTCACCCTGAGCCGCGCCGGCATCCGAGATGTGTTTGCGACGGGCGAGACGACCGAAGTGCTGGAGCTTGGCGACAGCGAGTCCGCTCGCGCGCTCATCGAGAGCCTGGGCGACGAGATGCGTCCGATGCCGGCCGAGGCCGACGTGCTACTGGCCCGGCGGTTGGCCGTCCCGGTTGACGCCGTCATTCGAGCGGCCGTCGCGCTCTGGGGGCGGACGTTGACCGAAGAGCGTGATATCCGCGTGGCGGGCCTCGGCGACATGCCCGCCGGTGGACGACAGGCGCACCGAGGACACATCACCCGCGAGTTGGCTCTGCAAGTCGAGGCACGCATCCGGACAGTCCAAGACCATGCCGACAGGGACACGTCCGCGCGCTGAACTACCGCCCATCCCGGGCGGGCAACAAGAGGAAGGAGGGCATGGGGTGACCAAGCGCACGGACCCGGTCAAGCCGGTCAAGTTGTGTAACGGGGTGACCCGGTACCGGTTCGTCGTCGACGTCGGCCGCGACCCGGTCACGGGTAAGCGCAAGCAGAAGACGTTCACCTTCGACACGAAGCGGGAGGCGTCGGAGGAGTACCACCGGATCAAGCACGAGACAG